>CAYYHF010000060.1:0-11719 GCA_964471415.1 uncultured Clostridia bacterium
TCGATCCGAATTATAACATATCCGCGGAGCCAGTCCCACAATCCAGCCCCTGCCACTTCAGGGTACCTCCTGACCATCGCTGCCAGCCGTGGAATCGCCGACCCATCCTGAGAACTCTATCCGATCGAACCACCCTTCCACCACAATCCGCTCCCGGCTGATGCCGCGGACACGCAGACGTGTGCCGGCCATTGCTATCTGCCCCGCGGGCGTGCTTATCTGAAGACGGCACGGCGTGTACTCCACCAACCCCCGGTGATTATCCAGCACCAGCCGAGCATTGCCTTCGAAGCTCAACCGCGGCATGTCGAGCGCGATATCCGCCGGCACACCAAGCGCGTCCGATATCCGGCGCAGACGCCGAACACGGCGAACGCCCGCAGGCCGCCTCGCGCCGTTGCCCGCCATGCGCCCACCACCTCTACGGCAGGTTCACTCTAAAGATGTATGCCTCAGCGCAAGTTGGAATGACGGGCAGAAACTTGCTGCACCTCTCTACTTTCCATCCGCGCGACTGCCAGCTGGGGCTGCCGCCGAGAGATGCATGTAGGTTCGTGTGCGCTCACGGATCTGCAAGCGAACCTGCCATCGCGGCGAGGCATATCCCCTTCCGCGGCTCTTATGTACTGTCCCAATTCGCGGTTGACGCCGGGCCCAGCTGGCGTTGGGCGGAGCTACCCCGGCCTGGGCAGGGAATAGGCCGCAAGGGCCTCGAAGAAGAGTAGTCGAGCCGCGGCATCGGCTCGCGGGGCCATGGCGGCCATGCGGACGTACCAGGAGAAGTATCGGAGCAGGTGCTTCGTTGCGATGCCTCGGAACGGCTTCAGCCAACAGCGGAAATCGTATAGCACGCGCCGGGCGTTGCGCACGTGGTAGAGCGGGCCGGGATCGAGGCGGTCGGACGTGTTGAAGCGCCCCCTGCGCTTGCCGTAGCGTACCACATCGAGGCCTCGACAACGGGGGCATGCGGGTGCAAGGCTCTCTAGCAACGCCCTTGTCATTCTCCCCCGATATCCCGCCTGTAGTGCGCGCCGTCGAATCCGATTCGGTCCACTGCATCGTACGCGAGGCGCCGCGACTTGGCGGCGCTGGATGCCACTGCTGTCACGCCGAGCACCCGCCCGCCTGCCGACACCAGCCCGCCGGCTTGCAGCGCGGTGCCGGCGTGAAACAGAGTAACGCCCGCCGGCAGCCGGCCCGGGATGTCTATCGGAATACCCACCCTGTATGGGCCGGGGTAGCCGGGGCTAGCCATTACCACACAAGTGCAGTGCGCCCCATCTGATCGGCCGACCTTCCCCGGCGCCGGGCGCGGATTCGGGCCCGCCGATGCTTCCGGGGCCGCGGCGACCGCGCTCGCCAGCCGGCCGTAGCACGCAGCCTCCATCAGATCGAGCAGGTCTTCATCGACGATGGGCAGCACGGCCTGGGTCTCCGGATCGCCGAGCCTGCAGTTGAACTCGAGCACTTTGGGCCCTTCCGCGGTGAGCATCAGCCCGGCAAAGAGAGCGCCCACGAAAGGCACGCCCTCCGCAGCCATCTGTTCAATGGCCGGACGCAGGATCGTTCGCTCTATGTTCGCCAGCATCGCGCGATCAGCCAGTTCTGCGTGATCCGCGTTCATCGCGCTGCCGCTTGACACCGCCTCGTCCCCGTGCCTAGCCCCCTCGCCGTCCACTAGCGGCGCAGGGGCAACGGCGCCCATTCCCCCGGTGTTCGGGCCCCGATCGCCGTCCAGCGCCCGCTTGTGGTCGCGCGCAGGGGGCAGAACCCATATGTCGGCGCCGTCTGATATACACATTACGCTGGCCTCCGGGCCGACGAGCCTCTCTTCCACCAGCAACGTGCCGCCAGGCCCACCCATCGCGTGCAGTTCGTCTACCGCCCGCGCTGCCTCCTCCGGGCTTTCCGCGACTACCACGCCTTTGCCCGCCGCCAAAGAGTCCAGCTTAACCACGACCCCGCCCGCCTGCCTCGCGACCGCTCGCGCAGCATCGCGCGCCAGGTCGGGCTGGGTGAATGCCTCGCAGCGCGCCGTGGGTATCCCTGCTCGCGCCATTATCCCCTTGGCGTAGTGCTTGGATGACTCGATCCTGGCGGCAGCCGCGCTCGGCCCGAACACTGCGATGCCCTCGCGGCGCACGGCATCCGCTAACCCAGCCGCCAGCGGCGCCTCCGGTCCTACCACGACCAAGTCGCACTCTGCCTCGCGAGCCAACCTGACCAATCCAGCCACATCAGTCGCCTTCACCAGCGCGCACTCAGCAATCTCGCCGATTCCGGGGTTGCCCGGCGCCGCAACGATACGGCCTATCCTGGAGCTCTGCGCAAGTTTCCAGGCTATCGCGTGTTCCCTGCCGCCCGACCCCACAACCAGCACATTCGGGCGAGAACGCCGATCAGATAAACTAAGCATCTGCGTGCCTCCTCTTGCTCCGCCTCGACCCGAATCCCGTCCTCATTCTCAGCATCAGTGCCTGAAGTGCCGTTTGCCCGTGAAGACCATGGCGATCCCGTGCGCGTCCGCTGCCTGAATCGAGTCCTTGTCTCGCAGCGAGCCGCCCGGCTGGATTATGGCCGTCACGCCCGCCGCCGCCGCGACTTCGACTGTATCGGGAAACGGGAAGAAGGCATCGGACGCCATCACTGACCCCACAGCCCGCGGTCCTGCCTGCTCCGCCGCTATCTTGGCCGCGCCCACCCGGTTCATCTGCCCGGCGCCCACGCCTACAGTGCCCTCCCCTCGCCAGAGCACTATGGCGTTGGACTTCACGTGGGCCACCGCTTTCCACGCATTGGCCAGCTGAGCCATCTCGCGCTCGTTGGGCGCGCGCCGGGTGACCCAAGGTAGCTCCGACCGATCCAGTCTGCCCGCCGTATCGGGCTGCTGAACCAGAAAACCGCCGGCGACCGAACGAACGTCCCACCCCGCTCCTGGGCGTATGTAATCGGCGGCTAGTTCCAGAAGGCGCAGGTTTTTCTTGCCGTGCAGCAACTCGATTGCCTCCGGGGCGAATCCCGGCGCCACGATGACCTCAAGGAATATCTCCGACATCAGTTGCGCCGTCTCCGGGTCCACCGGGCGATTTGACGCCGCGATCCCGCCGAAGGCGGATACAGGGTCGGAATCCAGCGCGGCTCGGTATGCATCCGCCACGCTCGCGCTCACTCCGATGCCGCAAGGATTTGCGTGCTTGACGATGACCACCGCGGTCTCGTCGAACTCAGCCACGGCCCTGACTGCAGCATCGGCATCGCCGATGTTATTGAACGACAGCTCCTTGCCGCCCAGTTGCCGGGCTGCAGCCAACCCCCATGGACGAGCGCCTGCGATGCGGTAGAAAGCCGCTGCCTGGTGCGGGTTCTCGCCGTAGCGCAGCGTCTGGACCATCACGCCTCCCAAGGTGAAGTCCCGCCCCGGGCCCAGGCAGGCCTGGCTCGACTCGTCCTGCATGTCTTGCCGAGCTCGCCCCCCTTGGGCCACGTAGTCCGCGAAGTAGCGGGCAACGGCCGCGTCATACGCCGCAGTATGCCCAAAAGCGCAAGCTGCAAGGCGCGCCCGAGTCCGCTGCGATACCGCGCCGTCTTCCCTGAGTTCAGCGACGACAGCCGGGTAATCCGCCGGGTCGACGATCACCGCGACCCTTTCGAAGTTCTTCGCCGCCGCCCTGACCATGGACGGACCGCCGATGTCTATGTTCTCCACGACCTCTGCCCGGCCGGCCCCGCTCTCCACCGTGCGCTGGAACGGGTAGAGGTTGACCGCGACTATGTCGATGGGCGTCACATCCAGCTTCTCCAGGGTCTCCATGTGCTCTGCGGTAGGTCGCGCCAAGATGCCTGCATGCACCCGAGGGTGCAGAGTCTTGACCCTGCCGTCCAGCACCTCCGGGTAACCCGTCACAGCTGAAACATCGGTCACATCCATCCCTGCCTGGCGCAGCGCTAGAGCCGTCCCGCCCGTCGACACTATCTCAAAGCCCAGCTCCGAAAGGGCCCGCCCGAACTCGACCACACCTTCCTTATCATACACGCTTATCAGCGCCCTACGCTTGCTCTTGCCCACAGCGCGCATCCTCCTTCGCCGATTGCCTCACCCGCGGCCTCTCGCGCCTCGCGCCCGCGTCTTTGCTCATCGCTTCGCCTATCCGCCTTATCACATCCACCAACAACTCGTGCTCCTGCTCCAGAATCCTCGCCGATAGGCTGTCCACATCGTCCCCTGGCATCACTGCCACCACACGCTGGTCGATGATAGTCCCGGAGTCCATGCCGTAGTCCACATAGTGCACGGTGCAGCCTGTGAACTTCACCCCGTACTCCAGCGCCTGCCTCTGCGCCTCAAGTCCGGGAAATGCAGGCAGCAAAGACGGGTGGATGTTGATAACTCGACCCGGAAATCGATCCAGGAACTCTGGGCCCAAGAGCCTCATGAAACCCGCCAGCACGATCAGGTCGGGTCGGGCCCGCTCAGCCGCGTTGGCCAGGGCTGCTTCGAACTCCGCCCTTGACGAGTAGTCCTGCCGCCGTACCGCCGCCGCCGGGATGCCTCGCGCCCGTGCCCGCTCAAGAGCCGGCGCATCGGGCACATCCGAGATCACCGACACAACGAAAGCGTCAAGGATCCCATCGCGTGAAGCATCCATGATCGCCTGCAAGTTCGAGCCTCTGCCCGAAACCAGCACTGCCAGACGTGTGTGCACGATCTCATCCCTCCCCGCGATCACTGCTCCACAAACTCCACTCGCCCATCGCCTGGGACTATCTCGCCTATGATATAGGCTTTCTCCGCACTGGCCTGCAGAATCTCCAGCGCGCGCTTGGCATCGTCCGGCCGCGCTACGATCATGAACCCTATGCCCATGTTGAACACCCGGCGCATCTCGTCCGTGTCCACATTGCCCACGTCTTGAATCAGGCGGAATATGGGGTGGACCGGCCAGGACCCCCATCGAAGCCGCATCGATGCGCCCGCCGGCAACATGCGAGGCGGGTTCTCGACAAGTCCGCCGCCGGTGATGTGGGCCATCCCAAGCACCGGCGCCTGCTCCAAGAGGGCCAGCACCGACCGAGCATATATCCTGGTCGGCCTGAGCATCTCCTCGCCCAGGGTGCAGCCGAACTCCTCTCCGTCCAGAACCTGCGCCACCGTCAAGCCGCCTTTTTCGAGAAGGGCCTTTCGGGCCAAGGAGTAGCCGTTGGAGTGCAGGCCGGACGATGCCAGCCCGATCACCACGTCTCCCTGCCGGATCTTTGAGCCGTCGATTATGCCCCGTCTGTCTACAGCGCCCACTGCGAACCCTGCGATGTCGTATTCCCCGTCCGGATAGAACCCCGGCATCTCGGCGGTTTCGCCGCCCACCAACGCACAGCCGCCCTGTCGGCATCCCTCGGCGACTCCCGACACGATCTGCGCTATCTGCTCGGCCTCCAGCTTCCCACAGCCGATGTAGTCCAGGAAGAACAGGGGACGCGCCCCCGACACGACCACATCGTTGACGCACATGGCCACGGCGTCTATGCCGATGGTGTCGTGGCGGTTCATGGCGAAGGCGATCTTGAGCTTAGTGCCCACGCCATCGGTCCCCGACACCAACACCGGTTCCTCGTACGCAGTTGGATTGAACCGGATCAGTCCTCCGAATCCTCCCACATCGCCCACCACATCGGGTGTGTAAGTGCTCCGTACCGCGGGCTTTATCAATGCCACCGCCCGGTCGCCCTCATCGATGTCAACGCCGGCCTCAGCATACGATAGCCGTCCCGCCGCGCCGCCTGCGGCGCCGTCCGCAAGCGAAGTCCAGGCTTGAGCGTGAGCATCGGCGCAGGCACGTCCGCACTCGCGCGGCTTGGGGCGGTCCGGGTAGACGCCGCTGAAACAAGCGGTGCAGAACCCGGCTTTGCCTCCGTCCCCTGAAGGCGAAGATGCCGCAAGCGCCTGCATGGTCTGGAGCATTCCCTCAACCGACAGGTAATGTAGACTATCAGCGCCTATAAGCCGGCGTATTTCCTCGATGCTCCTAGTCGCGGCCACCAGCTCGCGCCCGCGGGACGTGTCGATCCCGTATGGGCAGGCGAACTTGACCGGCGGCGATGCCACCCCCAGGTGCACCTGGCTCGCTCCGGACTTGCGCATCAAGCTTACCAGTCGCGCGCTGGTAGTGCCGCGAACGATGGAGTCGTCGACCAACACCACGCGCCGCCCGGCGCATACATGCTCCACCGCGTTGAGCTTCAGGCGCACCCCCGTCTCGCGCTGACTGGCCTTAGGGCGGATGAACGTTCTGCCCAGATACCTGTTTCTGATCAGCCCTTGCTGGTAGCGTATCCCGCTGGCCTCTGCATACCCCAGCCCGGCCGCGATGCCGGATTCAGGCACACTGATCACCGCATCCGCCTCCACCTGGGCCTCGGTTGCCAACTGCGCGCCTAAGGCGTGTCGGGCGGCAGCCACATTGATGCCGTCCACCACAGAATCGGGGCGCGCAAAGTAGATATACTCGAAGATGCATGAGGCCCGGCCGGCGCCCCGTCTTGACGCGCGCGTCGACACCCGCTTCAGGCCGTCCTTGGCGATCACCGCGATCTCGCCCGGCTCAATATCGCGCTTCCCCGTCATTCCCACAGAGTCCAGCGCGCACGTCTCGGACGCCGCCGCCCATCCGTCCGGGGACGAACCCACCGCAAGCGGCCTGAACCCGTAGGGGTCGCGCACTGCATATATGGACTGATCCGCCATGATCAGGAAGGAGTAAGCGCCCTCCAGGTCTTCCATGGCCCGTTCTATCGCCCCGGTCATGCCCAACGAGTAGTAGCGGGCGATCAGCGACCCGATGACCTCGGCATCGGACTCGCTCGAAAACACCACGCCCGAACGCCCCAGCCGGTCTCGTAGGGCCTGGCTGTTGGTTATGCTGCCATTGTGCGCCACAGCCATCATCCCGCCTGTGAAGCGCAGGACGAAGGGCTGTATAGCTGAGTCGTCTTCGTCCGCGCGCGCTGCGTTTCGCACGTGCCCAACGGCCGCTGATCCCGCAAGGCGGGCGAGCGCGTCTTCGTGGAAGACCTCAGCGGCAAGCCCCGGACCCTTGATGACCCGGATGCGCCCCCCTCGGCTCGAAGCGATTCCCGCGCTGTCCTGTCCTCGGTGTTGGAGGGACATGAGGCCATGGAAGGCAATCAGCGCCGCATCGGCCCCCGCGCTCAAGCACGCGCCGAAGACGCCGCACTCCTCCCTGGGCCGATCCGGAACCGGCGCCAACGCTACACCTGCATGACGCACGGTATCGCCTCCTCGTAAGCCGCGGATAGCTCCCCAACGCTGATGTCGAGGCTCGGCGCCACATCGCCCGCCCCTGCCCCATCCAGCGCCGGGCCGAACTCGATCTGCAGCCTGTCGCCGCCCACACGGCCCACGACCGCCGCGGGCACGTCAAGTTTCGCCGCGAACGCGAGAAATGCGTCCAAGACGCTCGGACTCACACTCACCACCGCGCGCGCCCCGCTCTCGCTGAATAGAAAGCGATCCGGGGTTAGGCCGTGATCATTGGCGGCATCGTCAACCGCGAGGCTCGCGCCGCGCGCTCCGGCAATGGCGCACTCGGCTAAGGCCGCTGCAAGACCGCCTTCGGACGCATCATGCGCCGAGCTGAGCACTCCCTTTGAGGCGGCAGTCCACAGCAACTCACACAGGCGAGCCTCGGCCCCAAGGTCGAGCGCCGGAACCCGCCCGGCCTCTACGCCTCGCACAACGGCTAGATACTCCGATGCGCCGATCTCATCGCGCGTGGCGCCCAAAAGCACCACGAGATCGCCCTCGGCCTGAAACCCCATTGGCACTGTGCGCTCCACATCGTCTATCACGCCGACCATGCCTATGACAGGCGTGGGGCGTATGGCGGTCTCGCCGTCTTCGTTGTAGAGACTGACGTTGCCGCCGGTGACCGGCGTTCCCAAAGCGCGGCACGCCTCCGACATCCCCGATATCGCCTCGCGAAATTGCCAAAACACCTCGGGCTTGTAGGGATTGCCGAAGTTCTGGCAGTTAGTCACGGCGAGCGGACGCGCCCCGGTGCAGGCCACGTTCCGCGCGGCCTCTGCCACTGCATGAGCCGCCCCCAGACGCGGGTTGAGATAGCAGTATCGGCTGTTGCAGTCACAGGAGAGGGCAACACCTCGCTTCGAGCCCGGCAGACGTATCACTGCCGCATCGGCGCCCGGCCCTATAACCGTGCCCGCGCCCACCTGATGGTCGTACTGCTCCCAGACCCACCTCTTGCCGGCGATGCTGGGGCTGCCGACCAGTCGGATCAGGGCTTCGCCCAGATCCTCGCACGCCGGCACACTACCAGTGTCGAACGCAGCTAGCCTGTCCACATACTGCGGCTTCGCTGATTCCCGCTGGTACACCGGCGCCTCGTCCGCCAATGCCTTAGCAGGAACCTGCGCCGCAACGCGCCCGTTTTCGGCGATGGTGACCATCCCGTCCCCTGTGACCTCGCCCACTACCACAGCCTCAAGGCCCCACTTGACCAGTACCTCGCGGACCTCCTCTTCCTTGCCGGGCGTGGGCACCAAAAGCATCCTCTCCTGCGATTCCGACAGCATGACCTCATAGGGAGTCATGCCCGTCTCGCGCCGGGGCACAAGGTCGAGATCGATGACCATGCCAGTGCCCGCTCGCGATGCCATCTCACACGACGAGCACGTCAGCCCGGCGGCGCCCATGTCTTGAATTCCCAGCACGCATCCGCGCGCTACCAGCTCCAGGCACGCTTCAAGCAGCAGTTTCTCGCGGAACGGGTCGCCCACCTGAACGGCGGATTTGCGCTCTACTGCCTCGTCAGTTAGGTCGGCCGAGGCGAAAGTGGCGCCGTGAATTCCATCGCGGCCTGTGGTGGAGCCGATCACCATGACCGAGTTGCCTACGCCCGTGGCGGCGCCGCGCTTGATGTCCTCATGGCGCATGACGCCCACGCACATGGCGTTGACCAGCGGATTGCTTTCGTAGGAAGGGTGAAACACAGTCTGGCCCCCAACGGTTGGAATGCCCACTGCGTTTCCGTAACCCGAAATGCCTGCCACTATCCCCGAGAACAGCCTGCGCGCCCGGGCAGAGCCGAGATCGCCCACCCACAGCGAGTTGAGGGACGCGATGGGCCGAGCGCCCATGGTGAAGATGTCTCTGATGATGCCGCCCACTCCGGTGGCTGCGCCCTGGTAAGGCTCGACCGCCGATGGGTGGTTGTGGCTTTCGATCTTGAAGACTACGGCCAGCCCATCTCCAACGTCCACAATTCCGGCGTTCTCGCCCGGCCCCTGCAGCACCTGCGGTCCTGACGTAGGCAGGCCGCGCAGGACGGCGCGGGTGTTCTTGTAGGAGCAGTGCTCAGACCACATCACCGAGAACATGCCCAGCTCAACGTAGTTCGGGTCCCGCCCGAGCAGCTCTTGAATGCGCTTGTATTCCTCATCGCTCAGGCCCATCGTCCGCCAGATCCGGTCCTCATCAGCGGGGCTCATCCTCTGCCCAACTCGATTCTCCTCGTTAGCCGGCCTATCAGCCAATCCGTCCACCTCCCTGCGCCCACTGGGCAACTGAGTCGAGTATCAGCCTACCATCGGCGCCGCCCAGTATCTGTTGGCTCGCCCGCTCAGGATGGGGCATCATCCCCAGGACGTTTCCTGCTTCATTGCATATGCCGGCGATATTGCCCAAACTTCCGTTGGGGTTGGACTCGGGCGTGAGCTCGCCGGACTCGTCGCAGTACCTGAACACCACCTGGCCGCTCCGCTCGATCTGTGCGAGCGTTTCGCTGTCGGCGTAGTAGTTGCCGTCCCCGTGGGCGATGGGCAGCATCATGACCTGCCCGAGACGGAGCTTGAGCGTGAACGGAGTGCGCGCGGATTCCACCCGAACCCGCTGAGGCTTGCATATGAACTTGCAATTGGCGTTCTTGAGCATCGCCCCCGGCAGCAAACCAGCCTCTAGCAACACCTGAAACCCGTTGCAGATCCCGATGACGGGACGACCGGACGCCGCGAACCGAGCCACCGATTCCATCACCGGCGAGAGCCGCGCAATCGCCCCGGTGCGCAGATAGTCGCCATAGGAGAATCCTCCCGGCAATACCAGGCAGTCGAAGCCGTCCACGACCGTATCGGCGTGCCAGATGAAATCGGCATCGAAGCCAGCTGCGCGCGCCGCGATCTGAACATCCCTATCGCAGTTGGACCCCGGGAACACGACTATGCCGAACTTCATGCCCCAGGCTCCTTCCCGATGCTGAACTCGTAGGTCTCCATAACCGTGTTGGCCAGAAGACGCGAACACATCTCGTCCACAACCCGCCTACACTCGGCCTCGCTGTCCGCTTCAAGGCGAAGCTCTATGCGTTTTCCGATCCTAACATCGTGTACGCCGGCATAGCCCATGGACCCAAGCGCCGACCTGACCGCCTCGCCCTGCGGGTCGAGTATGGATTTTTTCAGTTTCACGACGACATCAGCTACGTATCTCAATCAACTGCGCCTCCTGCCGTTTTCGTCTGTGTATGCGCCTGCAGCGCCTGCGCCGGCGTTGGCGCGGGCATCTGCGCTCGTGTGCGCCTTCGCCGGCTCCTGCACTTGATCCTGTACCTCTGTGTCCGCCTGCCCTACCTTCTCCGCCATCCGATGCCTGTATTCGATGAGCCGTTCCCTCACGCCCGGATCGGACAGCGCGATGATCTCCGCCGCCAGGATTCCTGCATTGGCAGCGCCATCGATGCCCACTGTGGCCACGGGCACGCCCGATGGCATCATCACGGTGGAACACAACGCGTCAAAACCCCCCATAGCGCCCGATGCGATAGGCACGCCGATCACAGGCAGAAGCGTGTAGGCCGCCATCACGCCCGCTAGGTGGGCGGCGCCGCCCGCGCCGGCGATGATCGCGCACAGCCCGCGCTCCTCGGCGCCGCGGGCATAGGCCGCAGCTTCATCGGGTGTCCTGTGCGCCGAGATCACTCTCACCTCATAATCGATGCCCAGCTCGGAAAGGGTCTCCCACGCCTTGGCCATCTTGGCCTCATCCGACCGGCTACCCATAACCACCCCGACAGTCATCTCCATCCCCTCCTTGCCGTGATACGAAAACCAAAAAGCCCCGGCGGTTCACTACGGTGAGTGAAACCTGACCGCCGGGGCTTTTGTCCCTTGAGGTGTAGCGCCGCCAGAGGCGCCTGCGCCGCTCGGACCGAACCTTCCGCCACGCGCTCGCGCAGCGCTGAAGTGGAACCCTAGGCGCACTTTCGCTCGTGAAAATAGCGTATTCAGTTTGCATCGCCGACCCGGCTATACAGTCTACATAGCCTGCGCGCGAACCGCGCATGGGCTCTACATCGCCTATGACCAAAGTCTACATCACTGTCCGTAACGAGTCAACCTCGCCTTGCCTGTATGCCTGCCTGGACAGTCGCTGCTGCCGCCTCGCTTCCCCCCCCATTCCCGTAGACGGCGGGCGCCGGCCTGTACTCCGCAACCCAGGGCCTGCGCGAACCCTGCTGGGTTCTGCGACCCAGCCCGCTGGCGAGAGGCCCGGTTTCGGGGCCGAAAACGAGTGCGGCGGGTGCGCGGAGGGGAAGGGAATATGGGCAGAGTACAACGGCTCATCCGCGTTGACCCTGTTCGCGATGGCCCACTACGGATGTATATGGCTGTAAGCTGGGGAGTTGCCGCG
>CAYYHF010000061.1:0-11614 GCA_964471415.1 uncultured Clostridia bacterium
GACGAATTCGATAAGCGTATCGAATCGTATGAAGAGGCGCGCTATGCAGTATAGAACACGTAACGTATACCTCATACCATATGCAGGGTGGATCGCTCTGTTCGTCATCGCTCCCATCGCGCTCGTTGCATACTACTCGGTGTTCGACATCGATGGCGCGCTGACTCTCGCGAATTACGGAAGGTTCTTCAGCCCGGTCTATCTGGGCATGACGGTTAGGTCGTTCTGGTACGCCTTCTTGATAACCATGTTCTCGCTGGCGATCGCATACCCGACCGCATACTTGCTCACAAAGACAAAGCACAAGCAGCTTTGGCTGGTCTTGATCATCATGCCGTCTTGGATGAACCTTCTCCTTAAGGCATACGCTTTCATCGGCATGTTCGGGACCTACGGCCCTGTCAACGCCCTGCTTGGCGCGGTGGGAATGGGGCCGAGGCAGATTCTGTTCACCGAATTCAGCTTCATATTCGCGGCGGTCTACATCTTCGTGCCGTTCATGATCTTGCCCATCTTCAACGCCCTCGACGAGCTCAACCCATCGTTGGTGGCGGCGGCCCGCGACCTTGGGGCCTCGGGGTGGGACACGTTCCGCCGCGTGGTATTCCCCTTGACGATCAGCGGGGTCAAGTCCGGGTGCCGCGCGGTGTTCATTCCGGCATTGTCGCTGTTTATGATCACGCGCCTGATTGCCGGAAACCGCGTCATAACCCTTGGAACCGCCATTGAGCAGCACTTCCTGGTCACGCAGGACTGGGGAATGGGGTCAACCATCGCCGTGTTCCTGATCATCGCCATGGTGCTGACCATGGCGCTCACAGGAAGCGCGGAAGGGGGCAAGCAGCATGCGAAGTAGGGAAAAGAAGGCGGTCAACGATCTGGAGTCAACCAGAACGCAGGCGCTGAGCGGCGCAAAAGGGCCGGGGGCGGCTGCCGTTCTCTACCTGGTTGTCGTGTTCATTGTTCTATATGCTCCCATCCTGTACTTGGCATACTACTCCTTCAACAGCGGCGGCTCTATGCACGGGTTCGAGGGGTTCACGCTTGAGTGGTACGGGGAAGTGTTTCAGGACACGCGACTGGTGATCATTCTCCTGAACACGCTGGCTATCGCCTTGTTCTCGGGTGCGATATCCACGATGCTGGGAGTGGCGGGCGCGATTGCCATAGTGCATGTGAAGAGCCCGAGGTTCAGGGGAGCGTTGCTCACTTTGAACAACGTGCTGATTGTGAGTCCGGACGTCATCATCGGGGCATCGTTTCTGATTCTGTTCACCGCGATACGGCTCAAACTGGGTTTCGCATCGGTCTTGCTCTCCCATATCGCTTTCAGCGTGCCCATCGTTGTGCTGATGGTTCTGCCCAAACTTCAGGAGATGAGCCCAACGCTGATTTACGCGGCCCGCGATCTTGGGGCGAGTAGGTGGGATGTACTGTCGAAGGTCATTGTGCCCTACATTGCGCCCGGGATCTTTGCCGGATTCTTCATGGCCTTGACATACTCGCTGGACGATTTCGCAGTGACGTTTTTCGTCACCGGGAACGGGTTTTCCACACTGTCGGTGGAGATTTACTCCCGGGCAAGGCAGGGCATTTCCCTTACGATCAATGCGTTGTCCACACTGATTTTCCTGGTCACCCTGGCGCTGGCTATCGGCTACTATGCTCTGAACACGCGGTCCGCGCGGTCTGGCACGGGCGCAGCCGGCGGGTCAGCGCGAGCGGGCAGAGCCGGCCGAGCGGGCAGACTGGAGGCGAGCGAGTCATGAAGAAGGTTATGCAAGCGTTCATCGCGGTCATGGTGGCAGCGTTCGCCTTGGTAGGCCTGTCTTCCTATCTCAACTCGTCAGACGGCTACTCGGGAGCGGATATCCTTACCGTCTACAACTGGGGCGACTACATCGATCCCGACCTGCTGAGCAAATTCCAGCGCGAGACTGGGATTCGGGTGATCTATGAGACGTTCGATTCCAACGAGGCGATGTTGACCAAGATAGCCCATGGAGGGACTTCGTTTGACATCGTCATTCCTTCGGATTACGCGATAAACAAGATGAAGGCGGAGGGGTTGCTCGTACCGCTCGACCATTCTAAGATCCCGAACCTGAAGTACATCGATCCGCGGTTTCTGGATCTGCCTTTTGACGAGGGCAATCGCTACTCCGTCCCTTACTTCTGGGGAACCATGGGGATCATCTACAACCCCGAAATGGTGGAGGGGAAGGACTTCGCAAGCTGGAACGATCTGTGGGATGAGGGACTACGGGGAGAGATTCTCATGGTAGACAGCGCCCGCGAGGTAATGGGCATCGGCCTCGTCAGCCTGGGCCATTCGCTCAATGATACCGACATCGACCACCTGCAGGAAGCGCACAGGAAGCTATGCGAGCTTGCGCCCAACATCAAGGCCATTGTGGGAGACGAGATCAAGATGCTGCTGGCCAATGAAGAGGCCGCAGTGGGAGTGGTCTGGTCGGGCGATGCCGCCATAATCATGGACGAAAACGACAAGCTGGACTATGTCATACCCAGCGAGGGCTCGATGGTGTGGTTCGACAACATAGTAATTCCGAGCACCGCCAAGAATGTGGAAGGGGCGCACCTATTCATCGATTTCATGCTCGATCCGGAAAACAGCGCCCAGAACACCGAATACGTTGCCTACTCCACGCCGAATACGGCGGCCCTGGATTATCTGCCCGAGGAGATAACGAGCGACGAGCGCTTCTACCCTGGTCCGGACGTCACCGATGATTTGGAGGTCCTCATCAATCTGGGCAAGCGAATGCTAGGCTACTACAACGAGTTGTTCCTGGAGTTCAAGATGCACAAGAAGCGGGCATAGACGCGCCTTGGCGGCGGCTACAGGGCGTCCGGATCTTGATGGCAGTCGGACTTTGAATGAGGATGGCCCGAGGGCCGATGGCGCTCGGGCCAGCGTGGATGCGCGATGGCTAGGCGGCGCGGCCGCTCAGCCAGGCCTAGCTTAGCATCGCGGCCAGATCCCGGTCTACGGTGGTTATGGGCATGACGTTGAACTTCTGGTGTAGCACCTCCACGACCGATGGGGTAAGGAACTCGGGAAGCGTGGGTCCCAGCCGGATGTTCCTGATTCCCAGGTGGAGCAGGGAAAGCAGTATGCACACGGCTTTCTGCTCATACCACGATAGCACCAGAGAGAGAGGCAGTTCGTTGATGTCGACGCCGAAGGCCTTGGCCAGTTCCATTGCGATCACCACGGCCGAATAGGCATCGTTGCACTGCCCTACGTCCAGCAGCCTGGGAATGCCGGCGACCTCGCCGAAGTCAAGCTTGTTGAAGCGATACTTGCCGCATGCCAAGGTGAGTATGACGCAATCGTTCGGCACACGCTGAGCCAGTTCCGTGTAGTAGTCCCGGCCGCTTTTTGCGCCATCGCATCCGCCGATCAAGAAGAAGTGCCGGATCTTGCCTGCGCGCACCGCCTCGATCACCTGTCCTGCCACATTCATGACGGCGTTTCGGCCGAATCCCACGGTGATGTAGTGGTCCGGGCCGTCCTCTGCAAACCCCGGCTCCGCCAGCGCGGCCTGTATCGCGGGCGAGAAGTCGCGATCCGCGATGTGGCGCACGCCGGGCCAAGCCACGAGACCTGTGGTGAATATTCGGTGCTTGTATGAATCCTGAGGCTTCTGTATGCAGTTGGTGGTCATAATGATGGCCCCGGGGAACTCAGCGAACTCGCGCCGCTGGTCTTGCCAGGCGCCGCCGTAGTTGCCCGCCAGATGCGGATACTTGGCCAGGCCGGGGTATGCGTGGCACGGCAACATCTCGCCGTGGGTATAGACATTGATGCCCATATCCTCCGTCTGCTGCAGGACGGCTTCGAGGTCCTTTAGGTCATGGCCGGACACCAGTATGGCGCGTCCCTTCCGCGGAGCGACTCGAACGCGCGTGGGCGTTGGGTGACCGTACGCGCCCGTGTTGGCCTGGTCCAGCATGGCCATCACCTTGATGTTGACTTCTCCAACGCGCAGCGCCATTTCGAGCGCCTCGTCCAGAGCGAAACGCTCGCGCGCCAGAAAGTCCATGGCCTCGTGGAAGAAGCCGTAGACCTCTGCGTCCTCTACCCCCAGTATCTGCGCGTGATCCGCGTAGGCGGCCATCCCTTTCAGACCGAACAGGGCCAGGTCCGCCGCTCCGGCGGCATCGGCGCCCACGGCTGCCGAACGGGCAGTCCACCGAGCCCTGACCTCTTCGCCCTGCGTGATCAGACCGGGAAGATCTTCCGCAGGGGCCCATGAGGCAGAGCCGCCGACTTCCGGGACGGCATAGGGGTTTTGCGGGGATGCGCCTGGCGCCGCGCCCGATTCTCCAAGTGCGCGGGTGTACATGTCGCGCGCCTTGTCGCGCAGCTGGGCGCCGCGATGGATCAGCCCCGCCAGACGCTCAGGGTCGAAGTTGACGTTGGTGATCGTGGTGAACAGGGCTTCCACTACGAACAGATCGATCTCATGGTCGGACGCGCCCAGCGGCCGCGCACGATGGGCATACATCGAGATTCCCTGGGACACGTGGATGAGCAGATCCTGGAGAGCGGCGGTCTGCGGATCCTTGCCGCAGACACCCATCACTCGGCAGCCGCCGTTGGCTGCCCTTTGCTCACACTGATAACAGAACATTCGGCAATCCTCCTTTGGTTGTCAGTTGAAGTCGGTGTACTCGGGAAAGCGACAGCAGATGCGCTATCAGGCACTGAACCCCGCCGAATCGCGCGCCTGCGCCAACCCGAGCGTCTGCAGTACTTCGCCGTCCACTCCGACCACCGTAGCGGCGATGGGCACTCCAGTTCCCGCCAGCTCCTGTGCCTGCTCAACTAAGCGGGCCAGTCCCCTGCAGCAGGCTACGTCCATGTGCAACGCTTCGATGGATCGAACATGAGCTACTGACAGGATCTCGGCCAACCGCGACACAAAACGGTTGCGGTCGTCGAACTTGGGGCATCCCACCAGGAGAGCTTTTCCCGGGAGGTGCCTTGAATGAAAATCAGGACAGGCATATGCAACGCAATCGGCGCAGACCAGCAAGTCCGCTCCCGCCAGCCATCCGGCAGTGGGGGAGACCAGGCTGATCTGTATGGGCCAGTTGGGGACTGCGCGCTGGCGCACGGGCGTGAGGCAGAGCTCGGAGGCATCGGAATCGCCGCCGATGCTGTCGGGGGAGATGTCCCCCAGAGGGCAACCGCGGGACTGGGTCTGGCATTGGCATGAGGAGTGGATCGATGTGTTGTCGACTGTGACGGAGACCAACGATATGGCCCCGCTCGGGCAGTCGCCGATGCACGCTCCCAGTCCATCGCAGTGGTCCTCGTTCACCAGACGCGCCTTGCCATCGATTATTTCGATGACCCCTTCTGCACACGCTCTGGCGCAGGCCCCGCAACCATTGCACTTGGCTTCGTCGACTGTGATCTTGCTGCGTTCCATGGTGTAGTCCATCCCTTCTGCTCTGCATTCGACGGCGCGGCCGCGATGGAGCATGTCGTTGCCGGCAGGCGTCCGGAATCGCTGTTCAGGTATTAAGGTACCACAATATTCATATATGTCAAGAGGCATTGGCAATGGGCGTGCGAGCGCCTGCCGCGCTAGTTGCGTGTGTTCGGCATGCTCGAGCATTTGAGCAAGATCGCAATCCGGCAATCTGGTGGAGGACACGGGACTCCGCCGTGGAAGTAATATGGAGTGGGCATCTGCGGGCCCGGTCGTCGACCCCTTGCGAACCCTATCTGATCGATGAAGCCCGGACGGAAACGGCCTGGGCCAAGATAGTTGCCGACCAGCCTGGGGCGCCTCCCAGGAATCCTCGGATTTCAGTCCGGGGAGGATGCCAATGCCATACTGCAGAGCCGGGGAGGGGCTAGCAATTGAGAAGGGTGCCTGCACAAAAGAGAATCAACCCCGCAATACGCGTGTTGATCTCGGCCGTTCTGGTTTTCGGCGCGTCATACTGCATCGGTATACTCGGGCTTTGCCTGTTCGGCGAGACGACTGTGGGCGTGATCGATAGCTACGCTAACAGGCGTGAGAATGCGAAGGACTACTCTGATAGGATGCGGAGCGTCACAAAGACATACCACTTCTACGTGGGCGGCAAGCGATACAATGGTTTCGCTTCCTATCGCAGCGATGAGATCAAGGCCGTGATAGTGGGGAGGGAAGACGAGCCGAAGCGGGAGCCGATTCGCTACCTGCCCATCCTGCCATACATAAGCAGCCTGGAGCGTCTGACCAATCTTGATTTATGGAGCGCGCTCTACTACTGCGGCGCGATACCAGCCTGCGTGTTGCTGTTGCTTTTGGCCAATGGGTGGACGTTTTCCAAAACCGAAGCAAATGAGAAAGGCGGTTGCCGAAGGCACGTCATAGTACAACGGGGAGAAGCGTACGCCCTGAAAAGACGAGGCGCGCAACGCGCAGGTAACGCGGCGGCTGAGAAGACTGTCTTGCCCCCGCGAGACGATACTCTCGGGCTCGCCGGGTGGTCGTCCCGATGCGATGACCCGGAAATACTGGCCGCAGCGCAGAGCAATAGGAAATCGGCTATTGGCTGCGCATGGGCTCTGGGGCTCCTCTTTCCTATGGGATTCGCCATCGCGGGGCTGTTCGTCAAGGAACTGGCGCTCGGCGAAGCGCTCATCATCGGCTCGGGAATGGGCGCCCTGATGATCGTCATTAACTTGCTGCGTGCAAGAAGCATGAAAAAGCCTGTGTGGGAGGGCGTTGTCATTGAGAGGTACCAAAAGGACAGGCACAAATACGATCGTTCAGACAACGTAACATACTACACGGAATTCGTGCTTGTGATACAGACTACGACCGGCAGGAAGCGCCGCATTGCCCGGGATAACGACAGAAAAATGTACGATTACCTCAAAGTGGGCGACCGTGTACGTTATCACCCGGCTTTTGACTCTTACGAGAAGTTCGATAAATCTCGGGACAGTATCATCTACTGCAATGTATGCTCGATGATGAACCCCATCTCAAATGATCGCTGCGAGCGATGCTCGAACCTGCTGTTCAAGTAGAAAAGGCCTGCTGTGATCAGCTAGCTATGCCGCATCGTGTCGTGCGGTTCTCGGCCGTACGCAATGGCGTCCTTGGGACAGACCGCGCTGCATTCGTGGCACACCAGGCAGTAGGCCGGGTCGATGCTCGCCTTTCGGTTCTGCACTTCCACTGCTTCGGCAGGACAGACCTTCGTACACAGTCCGCAGCCTGAGCAGGCATCGTGGACGTTCATCTTGAGCCGCGCGAACCTGGACGGCAGGCGGAGTATGACCCCGTAGGGACACAGGTACCTGTGCCATGCTGACTGCGTGTATCGCAGGGTGACTACGAATCCGGCTACCGTCATGACAAGCAGGAACGGGATCTTGATCCTGCGAGTGATGTTGAGGAATGCCAGCGCCAGAGTGAGGGCGAGGACGGCGTAGCCGAACGCGCCTGAACGGAGAGCCTTCGGGACTTGGTTCTTCTGAACCCTAAGCTTCCTGCCGATCCACTCGGCCGCCTGCATCGCGGCATTTATCGGGCAGACCCATCCGCAGTAGAACCTGGAGAATACGGCGCTCGCAAGCGCCAAGACCGCGAATATCAGCATCCAGTTCATGGGGCGCTTCATCCTGATCAGGGCGACGAACAGCGCGAAAAACAGAACTTGAGTGACCGTGCGGGCAATCCGCGTTGTGCGTTTCATTCCTCAAGACCTCCATTCTGCTCTGCGGCGTACGGTATGCAGTCGCGGTCGCAGCTGCAGTCATGTGCATCGATGAGTGTTGTGAGTCTGTTCCGGTTTTCTCGGACAACTGATATCCATTCGCCGAGGAGGATGCGGCCGTCCTCGGTGAGCTGATAGACCCTCTTTGGAGGGCCCTGTGAACCCTCCTCCCATTCAGACGCGACCATGTCGTCCTCCTCAAGCTGACGAAGAGTTCGATAGAGAGTTGCCATATCGCTGGAGGTTCCATCGAACCCGAAGCGCCGCAGCTTTTCCATGAGCTCATAGCCATGGGATTTCTCCGCAGTGAGCAGGAGAAGGATGCATGGTTCCATGAACCTCGCCATCCGGGCTTTGACCGAAGGGCTGTCGAGTCCGCGCTGGCCCGGGCGCCGCTCATCCGGCTCGTTCCGCCTGTTGCCGCCATCGCGTTTCGCGTTCACAAAGACCACCTCCTGGAGCGCACGCGACAGCCGACTCGTGCGGGTCGGACTGTGCGCAAATGGTATACTTACCGTACATATAGTATCAACACACATAGCGGGAGTCAATAGACTTTCGGACGCCCAGGACCCCATCAGAGTTCTGCCCCAGAAAGCAGTCGACGCGGAGCAACTAGCGGTACAGGGTTGACACTTGGCGCCCCGCGCTCCCGCCGCATCCGATTTCAGCCCCGAAAACGAGCCTTTTGTCGCCAGCCTGGGTCGTAGGGTCGAGGCCCGCGGTCGCGCGATTCCTTTGAAGGAGAGGAAACGGAGATCACGGATGCCGGAGGCAACGGCAGGATGCACCACATCACGGTCAGCTACCACGGTTTTCGCGCAGCGAGCGATTGAGAAGGGTGGCAGGCTGACCAGTGCGAGAGCGCGTTTGCATCTGGAGCCTGCCTTTGGGCGAGCGCCCAGCGGGTCACTTTCCCGATATCGTTACTCCCGAAACCGCGACCCACGGATAGATGGAAAATCCGTAGTCTACCCGCTCACGGGAGACGGCGGTCACATTCATCAGCATGTCCGCCGCGTTGCCGGAGATCATCGATTCGCTGATAGGATACTTGATCTTTCCGTCTTCGATCAGGTAGCTGTTTTTGGCTACGCCGGAGATGTCGCCGCTATCGCTTGGGTCTCCGCCTGAGAATCTGGCAAGCAGCACGCCCTTCTTCACCGACTTCACCATCTCCTCAAGCGGCATATCTCCCGCATCGACGACGAATGCCTCGCCGCTGTTGACCGCCCTGTCAAGGCCGGTCTTTCGTGAGCCGTAGAGGCTGAGAAGAAAGGTCTTGAGCGTCCCGCGCTGTATGATGGTGCTGTTTTGGGCGGCGTAGCCGTCCGGCGTCACGAAGTATCCATCGCATATTTCGTCTGAAACGGGACGGGAGTGTATGCTCAGTAAGGGGCTGGCGATGTGCTTGTTCAGTTTGTCTCGGTAGATGCTGGTTCCCGATATCATTGCGCCATCGCGGATGGAATAGGTGACGAAGTAAAGCATGCTGTCGAGACAGTCCGGAGTGATGACGATATCGCCCACGAACTTGTCTTCCAGAGGCCGGGTATGGACTTGCTCCGTGGATTGCCGCAGAAGCGCGTCCATAGAACCGCAGTCTAGCAAGGCCTTCTCGAGGTCTTTCAGCGAGAAGGATGTGTAGTTGAAGGACGATACCTTTTCGCCGTCTTTGGACGAGAAGATAGCAAAGCAGCTGTATACGCCCTTGTTGGTCACGAAGTCCACGCCGTTTGAGTTCACAAAGCAGCTGCGCGTGCGGGTGAAATGCAGGATTGCCTGTCGCATCATAACTTTGGGATATGCGGCTTTCACCGATTGAAGCATTTCCTTCATACGGGAGTGCATCTTGTCCACATCGGGCGAGTCGCTCCCGGACCGAAACACGGCCGCGGGCTGAACCTCGGCGATATCGTTGGCCTCGTCGGGGCTGGACGCGGCGGCTATGTCAAGCACATCGGCGGCGGCTTTGTCCAGAGAATTGCTGTCGGACTTGTTTATGCTGGTCGAACCTTTTCGGCCGTCTTTTATTGCTGTGACGCCCACCTGGGTGTCGAATGTTGTCCTCATCAAAGTGAACTCGCCGAGATCCACATTGAGCTCGTGTTTGTCGGTGAGCGTGAGGCTGCATTCAGCTTTGTCGGCGCCCGCCCGAAGCAGGGCATTCAGGCCGTACTGCGCGACTTGTCTCGGGTCTTGCATGTCTACCTGCCTCCTATGGTGACTTTGCATTTGACGGCCGGCCCGCCCATGCCCACAGGTATCGGCTGCTTCTTGCCGCACATCCCGCTGCTTATCCATTTCATGTCGGGAGATACCATGGTGACTGTCTTGAGCATATCGAAGGCCACTCCCGAGATAGTTGTATCTCTGATCGCCCTGCCGAGCTTGCCGCTTTTGATTTCGTATCCGAGAGTTACGGCGAACATGAACTCGCTGGTGGAGTCGGCCTGGCCATTGCCTGGCTTGATCAGGTAGTAGCCGTTGTCAATCGATGCAATCATGTCGTCAAGCTTGTCGGTGCCTGGCATGATCGCCGTGTTTCTCATCCTGATGAGCGGCTCGTCCGAGAATTGGTAAGCTCGGGCGTTGCCCGTAGGCGACACTCCAAAGCGGTCGGCGCTTTCCTTGTTGTGCATGTAGCCTTTCAAGGTTCCGTTCTCGATTATCACGGCGTCTTCCGCCTTCGTGCCCTCATCATCCACATATACAGGTACCGAGCATGTCTTGCCGCCGCAGGAATTGGCGAAGTCTATCAGGGTTACCAGAGGGCTGGCGACTTCTCGGCCGACCTTGCCCTCGGCCACTGAACCGCTCATGACCAGGTCGGCTTCGGTAGTGTGTCCTATGGCCTCATGGGCCAGAATGCCTGCAAGCTCAGCATCGAGAACGCATGTCGCGAGCCCTGCGCTTGGGTGAATCCCTTCACTCTTCTTGACTAGGTGCTCGTACTGGCTGTCGATGTCGCTGAAAAGCTGTGAAGGCGTGGTGAACACATCCTCGAATTGCCCAAGGCCTCCGTAGGCTTCGCTCAGCTCTGTCGGAACGCCGTCTTTCATCAACGAAAGGATCACGTAGACAAAACTCCTGGGGATCATGGAGTGGGAGTGAGATCCGTCTGATGTGAGAAGGGTCTTCTCCATATCCAGGCATGTGATGACGAGAGTCCTGCTGGCGAGGTCCGGATACTTGCGGACCACGTGGTCGTCCAGTTCCCTGACAAACTGCACCAAGTCCTTCTGCCCGAGTCGCGGCTTCTTGGTGGAATAGTCGTTCGCGGACGATGTAGCGACTATCGGAAGTAGTCCCTTGCCCTTGTGCTCTCGCGAATCGAGGAAGAGGGCATTGTCGGTTGCGGCGCGAATCGCAAGCTTGACCGCGTCCTCGTTCATCTCGGGGCTGGACGCGAAGCCCCACGAGCCATCGCTGTGTACTCTCGCCGATATTCCGCTGGTAGACGAACGTGAGTTACGAGTGTTGTTGCCCTTGACGAAGTCGATTCGCACCGTTCGATTCTCCTGCGCTCTCAGTTCAGTGTAGGACGTGAAGAGCTTTGCGTAGCCATGTAGATCCAGACTGTGCAAGCTTACTCCTCCTTTGCGCTTCCGGTTCCTGGTCTGGTAAACGCTCACTCAGCGCTGCAGTCTTCTCTGAGTCGGGCGCATTATCCTTTCGGCGCTCGCGCGCGAGCGGGGGGCCCGGCCGGCGATGCTTCCCGCGATACGGACCTGTTCCCGCGACTCGCAAGAGGCCGGGGTCTGCCGGCCTGTCCGGCTGGTCCGAAGCGGTGTCCGATTTGGCGGGCGTGGAGGATACGGGCCAAACTCGGCGAACTAACGTTGGCAGTATTGGG
>CAYYHF010000062.1:0-11497 GCA_964471415.1 uncultured Clostridia bacterium
GACTGGTGAGGTGAAAGACTGGCATGAAAGATCAGGGATTCCGCATGCCCTCGTCTGTGACAGGCCATATATCGCTGGGATGTGGTGGCCGGGGACGATTACCAGGGTGCCCCGGGCTTTCGAAAATGATATCGTGCAAGCTATGCGGTTGGGACTGATCTGATTAGTTGCACAAGGGAGCAATTTCTCTGGTTGGGGGCAGAGAGAATCCCCGCGCCCCATTGAGATGCATATTCCACGTGAGAGGGCTTCGTACCTTTGGGAGGGAGTGGAATGGACCGGTGTATGGATATCCAGTAGCTGGCCGCAAGGCATAGGCACTCTAGCCAGGATCCGCTGGAAGAGAACTGGGACACTATATCGTAGCGTCAGTGAAAGACGGGTGAGGTTGTGAAACGCTAGGTGGGCCATTATAATGAAAGGTGTTATGGCAGGGATTGCAGTAAGTTCAACATGTCGGGGGTGTGGCCGTTGGATTCCGTCCGAATCGCCGATATTGGCGGTTATGAGGGCAGGGAAGTAAGGATAAAGGGTTGGCTCTACAACAAGCGCTCCAGCGGGAAGATCTACTTTCTTATCATCAGAGATGGTTCCGGGTTTCTGCAGACGGTGGCGGTCAGAGGGGAGTTGGCTGACGATCAGTTCGAGCTGTGCGGAGAGCTGACGCAGGAATCCTCTGTGGTTGTGACGGGGCGCGTGCGCGCTGATCAGCGGGCAATGGGCGGATTTGAGCTTACGCTCACAGGCATAGAAGTGGTGCAACTGGCTGAGGAGTATCCGATTACCCTCAAGGAGCACGGCGTGGATTTCCTGCTCGACCACAGGCATCTGTGGATTCGCGGACCGCGCCAGCATGCAGCGTTGCTCATTCGCGATGAGGTGATTGCCGCCGCCGAGGAATGGCTGCGGACCAACGGTTTCATCAAGCTGGACTCTCCAATCCTCACTCCCGCGGCATGTGAAGGCACAACAACGCTGTTTGAGACTGACTACTTCGGCGAGAAGGCTTTCTTAAGCCAGAGTGGGCAGCTGTATGTGGAAGCAGGTTGTATGGCTTTCGGGAAGGTCTACTGCTTCGGACCCACGTTCCGGGCCGAAAAATCCAAGACTCGTCGGCACCTGATCGAATTCTGGATGATCGAGCCTGAGATGGCATACGCCACCCAGGATGACAACATGGCGGTACAGGAACAGTTTGTTTCACACATAGTCAAACGCTGCCTGGAGAATCGCCGCGATGAGCTGGTCTTGCTCGGGCGCGACCTGTCCAAGCTGGAAGCGGTGACCACGCCCTTCCCCAGGGTTTCGTATGATGAGGCTGTGGAGATGCTGCACGCTCAGGGACGGGAGTTCGAGTGGGGCGATGACTTCGGCGCCCCGGACGAAGCCGCCATTTGCTCTCGTTTCGACAAGCCGGTCTTCATCACAGGCTATCCAACGAAGGTGAAGGCCTTCTACATGCAGCCTGAACCGGACCGCCCCGAGGTGGTCAAGTGCGCGGACCTCTTGGCGCCGGAAGGCTACGGCGAGATCATCGGCGGCAGCGAGCGAATTCACGATCTTGCGCTTCTCGAAGAGAGAATGCGTGAACACGATCTTCCCAGGGCAGGATACGAATGGTACCTCGACCTTCGTCGTTACGGCTCGGTGCCTCACTCCGGCTTCGGCCTAGGTATCGAGCGCACGGTCGCGTGGATAAGCGGCAGCGAGCACGTGAGAGAAATGATACCGTTCCCAAGGCTTCTGAACCGGATATACCCGTAACTGGTTCCTCGGGGCCCTGCGTGGGTCCCGATTCGCATTCGCGCGCATCTGCCAGGAACTCTGTGCAGATGCTCGCGTCTAACGTACTGAATTCCGTTAATCAGCCCAATCGTAGGAGGGTTGCTAATGAAAAAGACTAGACGCATGTTGAGCGTGTTCGTGGTAGCTGCAGCAGCTTTGGGCCTGGCCTTGGCCTTGGCCCTGGCATCGGGTGTGTCCGTGGCGCAGACGTCTGCATATGACTACATAGTTCGCGGAGAGCGATACTTGGCTTCAGGAGCTGCGGATGATGCCATACGCGAGTTCAACACAGCCTTGTCTATCGAGCCTGGCAACACACGGGCCAGTTTCGGCCTGGGGCAGGCATATGAGCAGCGGTCGAAATGCGCTCGGGTTTTCAACTACCGAATGGAACTTATGACCGAGCTCGATGCCCTGAGGAAACTGGGCTTTCCGCCTCTGACCGAACAAGGATACCAAGACGTTCAACTCGCACTGGATGCATACGCAAAATCAGTGACGTCTTACCCTCGTTACCCGGAGGCCTACTACCGCCAGGGCCTGCTGCATTTTGTCAGCGGCAGGCAGGCCGATGCGCGTGCGGCGTTGGAAAACGCGGTTGCCGATGATCGCGCATCTGTGGCGCCGGCAGTGCTCTTGGCCTATGTGTATCTGGAGGATGGCAACAAGCAGGCTGCCGCTGCGCAGATAGACCGAATCCGTTCCGTTGTGGGTGATCCCGGCAATGCTCTGATATTGGGAGCATCGGCTGTGCTCGAGTTCAGGAACGGGCGGCCTGATCTGGCCGAACCTATGCTGACGCAGGCTGTGGCGAGGCCCGATGCGCCGGCGTATCTCTACAAGATCTTGGGCGATGCGCGTATGGCGCGCGGAGCGCATGATCAGGCTGTTGAGGCATATCAGCAGGCGGCCTACAGGGATCCTGAGTCGGTGCTGTCGCGGGACGCTCTGGGCAACGCAATGAGGCTTGCTCAGCAGCCGTCTTCGGCGATTGGTTTCTATTCGGCGGCGGCAGCAGGCAATCCCAACCTTGTGAGGGCCGAGTTCGGGCTGGGTTCGGCCTTGCTCCAGTCCGGATCGGCGTCTCAGGCGCTTTCGGTGCTGACGGATCTGGCCAACGCGCTTCCCCCGTACGCGTCCGATAACGCGCTTCTTCTAAAGGGAATAGCCCAATGGAAGACGGGCAACGCGTCCGGCGCCCTTGCCACTGTCAACGATGTGTTGGGGATCAATCCCGGCAACCGCATTGCGGCCATATACAAGACCCGCATTGAGCGGGAGGCCGGCGTTAGGGGCGTCTCCCCCATGGCTATTCAGCCTCGCTCGATTGAGGCAACGCCTGAGTCCGGGAAGCCTTTCACGGGCGTTCTCATTAACGGCGGCGCTCCCTACACCAACAGCCGGAACGTGAGACTGGGCGTATACGGCGACCTTACGCAAGTCGCTTTCAGCAATGACGGGTACTCCTGGAGTACGTGGTTTGCCAAGCCTGAGCCGTACGGCGAATTCGGCTGGGAGCTGACGCCGGGCGATGGCAAGAAGACGGTTCAGATGAAGTTCAAAGGGTTCCTCTTCTTCGACGTGGCCGGCGAATCTGGATCCATAGAGCTTGATACGACCCCGCCCACGGCTTCGGTGGCGATCACAAGTATGGGCCAGCCGGCGTATTCCGGGGCGGCCGGCAGGGTGAGGGCTTCGATAACTGCCCAGGATTCAAGCGGAATAGTCGGCTTCTGGCTGTCGTTCGACGGGAACGATTGGGAGTGGTACGAATGGTACGGCGGGGATCTGGCCATTACTCTTCCGCCGAGCGCCATGTACGGGCAGACGCTCTATTTTTCAGTAGTGGACGGCGCCGGCAACCATGCGCCGGTTACGGCTGTTGTTGAGGCTCCCGATACCCAGCCTCCGTCCATCTTCGGAGTGCAGGCGATGCCTGGCGCGTATGGCACTGCATCGGTAACGTGGCAGACGGACGAGGCGTCCGACTCATGGGTTGAGTTCTGGACATACGGATCCAGCCTGCAGCGTACCGGCAGCCAGGCGATGACTACATCTCATACGGTGAACTTGACTGGCCTGCAGCCAGGCGCAACCTACTACTATCATGTGGTATCGACGGACGCTGCGGGCAACCGGGCGCAGTCCGCCGACATGACATTCCGACTACAAGCGGCGGATACTACACCTCCGGTGATCAGTCGTGTTGAGGCCGTTGGTTCGGGGCGCGACAGTGTGAGTGTCACATGGTGGACTGACGAGCTGTCCGACTCCTACGTGGAATACTGGTCTGCCGGGATCAGCCTCGCGCGCGTTGGGACGAGCGCGATGACCATGTCCCATCAAGTCACGCTGCCGAATATCAGGCCGGGCGTGGTCTACTACTACCGGGCGACATCCACGGACGCCGCGGGCAATCGGGCGCAGTCCGCCGACATGACACTCCGTCTGCAGCCGCAGGACACCACGCCGCCCACTGTGAGATTGACCATCGACAACGGCGCGCAGACCACGAACAGCGCCACGGTGCAGCTCTACATCTTTGCGCAGGATGACTCGGGCGGACCTCTTGAGATGAGCATCCGCGACGATAGGACGCAGTTTGGCGCGTGGCAGGCCTACACAGCCTACACCACTTGGCGCTTCTCCTCGGGCGATGGCAGGCGGACTGTGACCGTTCGAGTGCGGGATGCCGCAGGCAACGAGGCGCAGGCATCCGCATCCATCAGCGTCGACACCACGCCGCTCACCATAAGCTGGATTGAGGTCAAGAACATAGGACCTGATTCGGCCACAGTAACGTGGCGCACGAACAAGTCGTCCGACTCATGGGCCCTGTTCGGCACCTACTCGCCCAGCGAGATGCAGGGGCAGTCTGAGAGGGTAACATCTCATACGGTGTTGCTTCGCGGGCTCAACCCCAATACGACCTACTACTTCAAGGTGCGCTCGGCTGACGATGCGGGCAATGTATCCGAATCGACTACGCAGACCTTCCGCACGTCCCAGCGAGGAAACCCTCCCACAGGGAGCATCAAGATAAACAACGGCGCCGCCTATACCAGATCTAATGAGGTGCAGCTCACCATATCCGCCCGCGACGATTACCGCGGCCAGATCGACATGCGGCTTCGCGAGGGCAGTGGAAGCTGGTCAGGGTGGATGCCGCTGCAGACAACGCTGTCTTACAGGATCAGCCCTGGCGATGGGAAGAAGACGGTGTATGTGGAGTTCCGCGACATGTACGCCATCCAGAGCTCGACTTACTCCAGCTCCATCACCTTGGATACCCGTCCGCCGCGGATCACCAACGTCAAGTCGGCAGGTGTGACGGCGAATTCGGCCACGATCACGTGGAACACGGATGAACCTGCCACGTCTAGGGTGGAATACGGCACCAGCGGCGCCAGCATGCGCGAGTTCGCCGGCGAACGCTCGATATCCAGCGCGGATGTGGGCGCCAAGTCCATAATCATAACCCCAACGCCGTCCGGATCGCTTCGCACCAGCCATAGCGTGACTCTGACCGGGCTGCGCGAGAAGACCACCTACTACTATCAGGTGGTTTCCAGCGATGCTGCCGGCAATGTGGCGGTCATGTCGGGCTTTTCGTTCACGACCAGCGGCACTACGCCTCCTCCGCCTCCTCCGCCGCCTACGCCGGGCGTCAATGTCAACTGGGCCTTAGCGTCCAACGGCGGCAAGGCTACTGCATCGAGCTATGCGCCGGCTACATCGGGAGGCCCTGCGAGTCCGCCCAGCAATGCCATTGACGGGAACATGCGGACTTACTGGGAGGCCAGTCAGCCGGGACATGGAGGCGGCAGCGAATGGATAGTGGTCGAGCTTTCCAAGGCTCAGACCATCAACTACATCAAGACCATGAGCGATGTGGCGCATTACCCGATGGCGATGACGGTCGAGGTAGAGCAGAGCGGACGATGGGTCGCGGTGGGGTCGTTTAAGAGCACATCGGAGCAGAAGAACTACATGAGCCGGTCCGGATCGACCATCTCTTTCGAGTTCAAGTTCGCTCCGGTGACGGCGAGCAAGATACGAGTCAGCGTGAGCCGAGTGTCCAATCCGACTCATGCAGTCCAGTTCTTCGAACTAGTGGCGATGAATACTGGGAAGTAGGCTGCGCAGGTTGATCTGCGCGGCATCCAGTCTGATTCACTGACAGAGCCGACTGCCGCACTTTCGCGTGGGTGCGGCAGTCGGGCGTTGCGGAGGTATCGGGCAGGTGGGTAAAGCGGCCTATGATGTGATTATCGTTGGCGCGGGGCCGGCAGGCATATTCGCGGCGTTGGAGCTTTCGCGCTCCGGCGATCTTCGGGTTCTGATGATGGAGAAGGGACGCGGGATTGAAGGCAGGGCCTGTCCGTCCAAGCACGCCAGGATCAACTGCGTCAAGTGCGATCCTTGCGGCGTGGTGTCCGGGTGGGGAGGGGCCGGGGCATTCAGCGATGGCAAGCTCACGCTGTCTACGGACGTTGGGGGGATGCTCGAAGCTTATGTGGGAAAAGACGAGTTGCTTCGTCTGATAGACCAGATAGACCGGGTGTACCTGGACTACGGCGCCCCGAAGGATGTATGGGGCGAGGAAGACGAGAAAGTGGCGGAACTGCGAGACCGGGCGAAGCTGGCTGAGCTCACCCTGATACCCGCCAGGATACGGCACCTGGGCACCGGGCGCACGGGCCACATTCTGGAGGGCATGCGCAAGGACCTGGAGGGCAGAGTGGACATCGATCTCCGCACGTGCGCCGCTCGAGTTGTGGCCAAGAACGGGGCGGTCGAAGGGGTTGAGACGCAAGATGGGCGTTTCGTCCGAGCTAAGTACGTGATCGTGGCACCTGGGCGCGATGGCGCCGCATGGCTGGCGGAGCAGGCCTCTGCGCTTGGGCTTCGCACTGCGGTAAACCCCGTGGATATCGGTGTGCGGGTGGAACTGCCGGCAGCCGTGATGGAGCACATAACCGACATCGTCTACGAATCGAAGTTCGTGTACTATTCCCGAACATTCGACGATAAGGTCCGTACTTTCTGCATGTGTCCCTATGGCGAGGTAGTCGCCGAGAACAATGCCGGTCTGATGACGGTGAACGGGCACAGCTACGCAGAGCGCAAGACGGAGAACACCAACTTCGCATTGCTCGTCAGCAAGAACTTCACCGAACCGTTCAAGGAGCCTATACTTTACGGCAAGTACGTTGCGGGTTTGGCCAATCTGCTGGGCGGGGGCGTGATCGTGCAACGGCTGGGCGACCTGATGAACGGGCGCCGGACCACAATCGATAGGCTGCGCAAGGGGACGGTGACTCCAACGCTCGACGATGCCACTTGCGGCGACCTGAGCCTGGTCTTTCCCTACCGGCATCTGGTGGACATAATGGAGATGCTGCAGGCGCTGGACAAGATGGCGCCTGGTGTCTACTCCAGGAACACGCTTGTGTACGGCGTGGAAGTCAAGTTTTACTCCAATCGCCTGGAGCTTACGCGGGATCTGGAAACGCAGGTGACGAACTTGTTTGCGGCGGGAGACGGCGCAGGCGTTACTCGCGGCCTGATGCAAGCATCGGCATCGGGGGTGGTTGCTGCGCGAGGGATTTGCGCGCGCGCAGCGAGGGCGTAGGCGAGGCGAGCCGAGCCGCGCCGGGTTGCGCGATTTGATGGTTCAGGCAAGTCAAAAGCGGGGACAATAGGCGTGATCTGAAACGCTAAGGCAGGTACTTGAATGCGAAAGCCAATCAAGATTACTCCGAGACCGCTGCCGGCCGAGACGGATATACCTGCGGAACCGGATCTGGATGCGCCCAGAGGCGCGCTCGAAGCGCCTGACGCGCTTGACTTGGGCGTGTGCGCGCGCTTTGACGATGTCGAGGAGCAGATCAGACTCATCACCGCCGCGCTGGGAGGTCCCTCCGATCTGACGGTCAGGCGCATATCGGACGGGATTGTGTGTCTGTTCATAGCGCCTATTGTCGAGGCCGGGGCTGTCAGGCACAGCTTAGTTGAGCCTCTGGGCCGTGCGGTTTGCTGGGAATTGCAGCAAAAGGAGCAAGCGGCGAGGGTGCTGCCCGTGGCCGTGCTGGACGAGGCGCGAAGTGTTGACGCCGCTGTGGACAAGGTAGTCGAGGGCAACGTTGCTCTGATTGTGCACGGCCGCCCCGCGCCATACGTGATTGACCTGAGAGGACGGGCGGCGCGCCAGATCAGCCCGCCCATATCCGAACCATCGGTGAGAGGCCCCAGAGACAGTCTCACTGAGAGCTTCTCCGACAACTTGGCTCTTGTGAGGCAACGTATCAGGAACCGGAACCTCAGGGTCCGCGAGTTGACCGTGGGCCTTGATACGCGTACCAGGGTAGCTGTGTGCTACTTCGAGGGCAAGGCTTCGCCTGAGATCGTGAACGCTATCCTCCAGCGGCTCTCGGCCATCGACATTCCGGGCGTTATTGACAGCTCATACTTGATGACGTATCTCACGGGGAAGACGTGGTTGCTCTTTCCGCTTGCGGCCGCGACCGAGCGAGCGGACCGGGTGTGCTCCGGGATCCTCCAGGGGCGGATAGCGGTGATCTGCGATAATTCGCCGTTCGCGCTTGTCATTCCGATTCAGATGGTTACGTTGTTCCAGGCAAATGAGGACCACTACAACCTGGCCATACACTCATTCCTGCTCAGAACAGTCCGCGTCATCGGCTGGCTGGCCGCGACTATGGCGCCGGGGCTGTATATCGGCATCGCCTCATTCAACCCGGGGATACTGCCGGCCCACGCTGTGATGACAATCGCCGCTGCCAGGCAGGGCGTGCCGTATCCCCCCGTAATCGAAGTGCTGATAATGGACATCGCTTTGGAGATGCTGGCCGAGGCAAGCGTGAGATTGCCTACCTACGTGGGCGGCGCTGCCACAGTGGTGGGCGGTCTGATTCTCGGCACGGCGGCCGCCCAGGCCAGGCTGGTGAGTAACGTCATGATCATCGTGGTGGCGCTGACCGCCATCGGTTCATTTGCCATCCCCGACTACCAAAATCAGCTGTCGTGGCGGACGGTGAAGTACCTGTACACGCTGTCAGCCGCGTTTCTCGGCATAATCGGGCTAACCACCGCGGGGCTGATAATCCTGGTCTACGTCTGCTCTCAGGATGTGCTCGGGGTCTCTTACATGTCGCCCATAGCTCCATGGAGATGGACCGCGATGATCAAAGACGTGGCTATGCGTGTGCCGGATCCGCTCGCAGTGGAATTGGGAAAGCGACAGCGCGCAGAGGAGGCGGAGGGCACCGCCGATGCGTGAGCCATATCTGAGCTGGCCTGAAGCGTCATGGCTCATCATGCAATACTCAGTCTGCGCCAACTACCTGTTTGTGCCCCAGCTGCTGTACTCGATATCCGGACGCTTCTCATGGGCAGTGCCCATTATCGCTATAGCTCCTGCGATGGCGGGGGTGTGGGCTGTGTACTACCTTCACGCCAGATTCCCCCAAGAGCGGCTGGGCCAGTTCCTGCCGCGGCTTGTCGGTCGGCCATTGTCGATAGCCATCGGCGGTCTCTACATCCTGTTCTGGCTGGGCGGGGCAATCACAAACGTCACTGTGTTCGCCCACTACCTGTCGGACACAAAACTGCAGTTCACTCCGGTGACAGTGCTCGTCGCCACGAATGTGCTCATAGTTGTGCTCGTATCGCTGTCGGGCCTAAAAACACTAGTGCGCGTGAACGATGCTCTTGTGTTCGTTGTAGCGCCGTTCGTCTTGTTCACCTGGCTGTGGCCATTCGTCGCCAGCAGACTGGACTTGTCCAATCTGGCGCCGGTTAGGCCTTCCGAACTCGCGTCTGATCCGCTGCGTATGGCAGTGGCTGTCTTGACCATGTACCACGGCCATCAGATCCTCCTCATTGCCGGACCGGCTCTCAACCCGCCCGGCCGCAGCGCGCTGACGGCCGGCGCTGTAGGAACTCTGGCGACCGTCCCCACTTTCCTGGTTTTCATCACGATGCCCCTGCTAGCGTTCGGATGGCCGTACGCCAACCTGCTGACTTATCCAGCTGCCTCGTTTTTGGAGGTAGTGGCGCCCAAGACAGGGCTGTTTCCCATACGCAGGTTTGACTTCGTGCTGACGGTATTCTTCAGGTACATCATGATTGTGGCGGCGATGTCCTACTTCTACAGCGCTGCGCAGACCGCAAGCGACCTGGTGTCCCCAACTGCCCGGCGGATGCATCCATGGTTCGTCGTGGCGCTCGGCGTTCTCCTGGTGATCTTGTCTACCGTCTTCAGGGGAATACGCACTGTCATGCAGTTTGCGAGCGTGTGGGTGATTGTGGGTTCGGGCGCGGCTGTGGTACTGCCGATTCTCGCGCTGGCGGCATTCCTTCGGCCCGGCGCGAGCGCTGGGCGCTGAGGCGCGCTGCATGCCTGGATGTGGTCTGCTCCGCAAGATAGCCGCCCTGGCATCGATGTTTCTGCTCATGATCGCGACCGCTGGGTGCTGGGACGCGACTGATATCGACAAGCGTGCGTTTGTGTCCGTGGTGGGACTGGATTCAACAGACTCCGATCAAGGCGATCGAATCCAGGTGACACTGATGATCCCTACCCAGGGCGGCGCGGGCGGGACTGTGTCCGGAGGCGGGCCGGGCATGGCGGGAACCATGCCTGCCGGAGCACTGGTGATGCGGGAGAGCGGAACCGGCGTGGAGGAAGCTGTGGAGAAGATGCGAGCAATGGTCGGAGGTGTGCTGGACTTCTCCACGCTGCAGTATATAGCCGTTGGCAAGGGCATGAGGCCGGAGGACTTGCTCAGTGCCATGCACACGCTTCATTTCACGCGATTCGTTCCGATGACTCCCCTCATGTTTGCCACGAACCAGAAGGCGGGGCAAGTGCTTCGCGTCGAATCCCCCAGCGGACGGGGTCTTGCGGATACTCTAGACGCCGTAGAGGCGCAGAGTCGTATAGGGTGGGGGCATGTTCACTATCCACAGTCATGGGAGGTCATGACCCTTCTTGTGAACAAGACGGGCGATATGGCGTTGACCGTAATCGATGAGACAGATCAGGGCGACCGATTGAAGGCCGTAGGGGCGGCTGTGTACGATGGATCGAGGTGGGCCGGGCTGATAGACTCCGCGGACGCCCTGATTCTCTATTCAGTGGCCTACCGCAGGTACGGCGGAGGCGTCTATCCGTTTGCCTACGAGGGCAGGGAGTTGCTGATGCGCATCTCGCAAGCACGGACCCGAGTCAAGGCGGGTCGCGATGCAGACGACATACCGCGTCTCACAGTGGATATGCGGGCGAGCGCGGCGTTGATGGATTCCGGAGGATACCGCCTGCCGCTGTTGAACCGCAAGGAGCTGGATGAACTCGAGCAAGTAGCGGCGCGCGACATGGAGGCGAGGCTCAGCAGCCTGCTCAAGCGCCTTCAAGGCTGGAACTCGGACGCGATGAGGCTTTATCACGAGGTGCGGACGCGCATGCCCGAGATGTCGTATGAGGACTTCAAGAAGGTCTACCCTCGCGCGGAGGTGGACTTCGACGTGTCGGTGTCGCTGGTTCGAACAGGGCTTCTGCGATGAGGGCGGTGGCTTGACAAGGGCTTGTCTTCCAGCATATACTGGATGCGTTGAATCTACTAACCATAACCGATGAGGGGAGGCCGAACCGATGGCATCGAGGGAAAAGGTAGCCGTTATACGCTCT
>CAYYHF010000063.1:0-11493 GCA_964471415.1 uncultured Clostridia bacterium
GCGGGACTGCTAGGTGAGACCACAGCTGAGACCAAACTCCTATTGACGCAACTCATCAGGCAGACGCAGGATGAAGATCTGACCAGGTAATGGGGAGGTTGTCCATGGACAAGCTGCATGTGGAGGCCGCGTCCCTTTCCATCGCAAAGCACGGCGAGGAGCTGTGCGGCGACCGCGTGGAGATATCCAGGAACGGCCACGGCGTGACGGTGGTGCTCAGCGATGGGCTGGGCTCGGGGGTGAAAGCCAACATACTCGCGACCCTCACTACCACCATCGCCGCCAGCATGTTGCGGGGCGGGGCCGCGATCGAGGACGTGGTCGAGACGATCGGCCACACTCTTCCGATATGTAAGGTGCGCCAGGTGGCCTACTCGACGTTCACCATCCTTCAGGTGGACTCAGACGGCAACGCATACCTGGTGCAATTCGATAATCCCGATGCTTTCTATGTGTCGGGCGGACGCGTGAATCCAGTCGAGTGCGCGGAGCGCCGGGTGGCCGACAAAGTGGTCAAGGAAGCCCGATTCACTATGCAGACCGGCGACCACTTGTTCTTGGTGTCGGACGGCGTCATACACGCAGGCATAGGAGGCGTGCTCAACCTGGGTTGGAGATGGCCCAACGTGGCGGACTACATCCGCCGCATTGCACAGCAGGAGAAGCGGGCGTCAGTCTTGGCCAAGTGGATGATCAATGTATGCGACCAGTTCTACGGCGGCAAGCCGGGCGACGATGCTACGGTTGTGGCTGTAGCAGTCCGCGAACCACGGTATGTCACGGCGGCGGTAGGGCCGCCCAAGGATCCCGAGGACGATTCGGTCATGGTGAACAAAGTCCTGGCGTCTCCCGGAACGCGGGTGGTCTGCGGGGGTACCACCGGCAAGATCTTCGCCCGCGAGATGGGAGCCGACCTCACGGTGGACTTGTCCAGCATGGACCGGGGCGTGCCGCCTATTGCGACCGTCCGTGGGCTAGACCTGGTCACTGAGGGGATCATCACGCTGTCCAAGACTCTGGGCAGGTTGAAGAACCCGGAAGAAGCGCACGGCAAGGACGGCGCGAGCAGGCTGGCGCGGGTTCTGCTGGACGCGGATCACGTGGAGTTCCTGGTAGGAAAGGCGGTCAATCCGGCGCACCAAAATCCGAACTTGCCCATCAGCACTACCTTGAAAGAGCAGGTGATGCAGGACATCGCCGAGGTCTTGAGCAAGCGCGAGAAGGAAGTCAAGATCACGTATTTCTGAGGCAAAAGTCGTTGGTATGGAGGAGAAACGATGACACCTGTTGAGGCGGCACAGAGAAAATTCGAGCGCGTAAACGAGATAATTGAGGAGCACGGCCGCGAGCAATCCGCCCTCATACCCATACTCCAGGAAGTTCAGGCGGAATACAGGTATCTCCCTGAGGAGATTCTGACCTACATCGCCACGGCCATGGGGCTATCGGTCGCAACGGTGTTCGGCGTGGCCACGTTCTATGCACAGTTTTCGCTCTCGCCCAAGGGCAAGTACGTGGTGAGGGTATGCGATGGAACGGCATGTCACGTCAGGCATTCGATGCGAGTCTACGAGGCGATCCGTTCCAAACTGAACCTGCGCGATGGAAGATTCACAACACCCGACATGATGTTCACTGTAGAGACCGTTGCATGCCTTGGCGCATGCGGAGTGGCGCCCGCGATGGTCATCAACGACGAGGTCTACGGGAAGCTGACTCCCGAGGCCGCGTGCGCCATAATCGATACGTTGCTCAATAGGGGCGGTGAGAACTAGCCATGGAAAGCATGACTGAGACGATGATGATAGGGTCGCGAGACGAACTGCGGGCGTATGCCGCGCGATTTTGCGCGGAGAAGGCGGCTGAGAAGAAGCGAGTGCTGGTATGCGCGGGTCCCGGTTGCTTGGCCAATGGGGCCGAGAAGATCCTAGAGGAATTCCAAAGGCACGCGGTGGACGCGGTGGGGTCCGCCAGGACCGGGTGTCACGGGTTCTGCGAAGTCGGTCCGCTGGTGAGGATCGAGCCCGACGATCTGGTCTACATCCACGTAAAACCTGAGGACGTGGCGGAGATCGTCCAGACTACGCTGGTTCGGGGCGAGATAGTCGAAAGACTCATCTACCGCGATCCCGGCACAGGCAAGGCGTACCCAAAGGAAAGCCAGATCCCATTCTATGCAAGCCAAACTAAAGTTGCTTTGTCGAATTGCGGGGCCATAGACCCCGATGACATAGGAGAGTACATCGCGCGCGATGGCTATTCCGCTCTGGCCCGCGCTGTGTTGGACCTTTCTGGGGACCAGGTTGTTCAGGAGGTGCTTGACAGCGGCCTTCGGGGCCGAGGGGGCGGAGGATTCCCGGCCGGACGCAAGTGGATGTTCGCCCGTCAGGCGAAAGGCGAGCAGAAATACGTAGTGTGCAATGCGGACGAGGGCGACCCGGGCGCTTTCATGGATCGCTGTATCATGGAAGGCGATCCCCACAGTGTGTTGGAGGGACTAGCCATCGCCGCCAGGGCCATCGGCGCGGATCAAGGCTACATCTACGTCCGGGCGGAGTATCCCATTGCGGTGGCTCGCATGAGAAATGCAGTGGAGCAGGCTAGGAAGCGTGGTCTTCTGGGAAAGAACATCCTGGGCTCCGATTTCTCGTTCGATGTGATCATCAAGGAGGGCGCCGGCGCTTTCGTGTGCGGCGAAGAGACCGCTCTTCTCGCATCTATCGAAGGCAAGCGCGGCATGCCGCGCCCGCGCCCGCCTTTCCCGGCCAATGAGGGGCTGTTCGGAAAGCCCACGATCATAAACAACGTGGAGACATTGGCAACGGTGCCGGCCATTTTGCGGCGCGGTGCGGCGTGGTTTAGGACCATCGGCGCAGAGACGAGCCCGGGGACGAAGACTTTCGCCGTGACCGGACAGGTGGCCAACACCGGCCTGGTAGAAGTGCCGATGGGGACAACTCTGAGAGAAATCGTGTTCGAGATCGGCGGAGGGGTCCTGGGCGGGAAGAAGTTCAAAGCGGCTCAGATAGGCGGGCCTTCAGGCGGCTGTCTGCCGGAAGAGCTTCTCGATACGCCGCTGGACTACGACTCGCTCAAGAAGGCCGGCGCCATGGTGGGCTCGGGCGGCCTGGTCATACTGGACGAGGGAACGTGCATGGTGGAGGTGGCTCGCTTTTTCATGCACTTCACCCAGAGGGAATCGTGCGGCAAGTGCGTTCCGTGTCGCGAAGGCACCAAGCGCATGCTCCAGATCATGGAAAAAATCGTGGCCGGACGCGCGACTCTGGACGATCTGGACACCTTGGAGCAGATCGCGTGGGTCGTCAAGGAGAGCTCGCTATGCGCTCTGGGCAAGACGGCGCCCAACCCGGTCCTCACAACGCTGAAGTATTTCCGAGACGAGTATCTGGCGCACATTGTAGATAAGAAGTGTCCTGCCGGGGTATGCACAGCTTTCAAGTCCTATGTTATCCACCCCGAGCTGTGCAAGGGCTGCGGCAAGTGTCGGAAGATCTGTCCTTCCGAGGCCATCGCCGGCGAGATCCGGCATCCTCACATGATCGATGCCGCGAAGTGCGCAAAGTGCGGGGCGTGCGTCGAGGCATGCGCCTTCGGCGCCATTTCGCTGGAGTAGATCGGAATAGAGGGGAGAGAGAAGATACCAAATGTCTGTGCAGCAAACAGTGGTTATAGATGGACTATCAGTTCCGATAGAGGGCGAGCGCAATCTGCTGGAGCTCGTGCGCAAGGCCGGCATAGACTTACCCACGTTTTGCTACCATTCAGAGCTTTCGGTATACGGGGCATGCAGGATGTGCGTGGTCGACATCGACAAGATGGGGATAGTCGCGTCTTGTACCGTTAAGCCTCAGCCGGGGATGGTGGTTCGTACCAACACAGAGCAGCTGCGCGTCATCAGGCGCACGATACTCGAGCTTCTGCTGGCCAACCACGACCGTGATTGCACCACATGCGATAAGAACGGCGCGTGCAAGCTTCAGGAACTCGCCCGAAGATTCGGCGTTAGGGACGTGCGGTTCGGCCAGGAAGACGCAGGGCTGCCCCTCGACCGGTCCACGCCTGCGCTGGTTCGCGACCCCAACAAGTGCATACTGTGCGGAGACTGTGTGCGGGTCTGCGGCGAGGTGCAGAGAATCGGGGTGCTCGATTTCGCCTATCGCGGATCGGAGGCCACAGTCGGCCCGGCTTTCGGCAAGAGCCTTGCCGATGTGGACTGCGTCCAGTGCGGGCAGTGCGCAAGCGTCTGCCCAACCGGCGCGATCACGATACACTCAGACGTAGATCGAGTATGGAAGGCCATTCACGACCCGAAGACGAAGGTCGTGGCGCAGGTGGCGCCGGCGATCCGCGTGGCGCTGGGCGAGGAGTTTGGGCACGAACCGGGCTGGGCGGAGCCGGGCAAGGTAGTCGCAGCGCTCAAGAGCATCGGCGTGGACATGGTCTTCGACACCTGCTTCACAGCCGACCTCACGGTGGTTGAGGAGACAGCCGAGTTCCTCGAGAGGTTGGTATCGGGCAGCCGCGAGCGTCTGCCGCAGTTCACCTCGTGCTGTCCTGCATGGGTCAAGTACGTTGAGCAGTACCATCCCAATTACCTTGGGAACCTGTCGTCGTGCAAGTCGCCGCAGCAGATGTTCGGAGCCGTGGCGCGCCGCTTCCTCGGGCGTGAGCTGGGCGTGGAGCCCGAGGACATCTACGTGGTATCCGTCATGCCGTGCACGGCCAAGAAGTTCGAGGCTGCTCGGGAGGAGTTCGCGCCGGACGGCAGGCCGGATGTAGATGCTGTCCTGACCACGCAGGAACTGGCGCGCATGATCCGGGAGACCGGAATCGACTTCGACAAGCTTCCTATAGCCCCCTTCGACCTGCCCCTTGGGGTGTCCACCGGGGCAGGTATGATCTTCGGGAACAGCGGCGGGGTAGCCGAAGCGGTGCTGCGCGCAGCGGCCGAGCTTCTGTCGCCGGAGAAGACGTCTGAGATTCCCCGGTCTAGGCTGGTCTTTGAGGAAGTGCGCGGGCTGGACGGCGTGAAAGAGGCCACTGTGAACGTGGCCGGCAATGAAGTCCGGTTGGCGGTGGTAAGCTCTCTTGGGGCCGCGGCTGAGATCTTGCGGAGGATCGAATCGGGCGAGGCGGTCTACGACATCGTAGAAGTGATGTCGTGCCCGGGCGGGTGCATTGGAGGCGCCGGCCAGCCCATTCCGTCTCATCTGGAAGTGCGCAAGCAGAGGACGCAGGCTCTCTACGATGTGGATACAATGCAGATGCTGCGCAGATCGCACGACAACCCCTACATCAAGGCGCTCTACGATAGGTATCTGGGGGACGTGGGCGGCAAGGAGGCGCATGCGGCTCTTCATACTTCCTACGGGACACGCAGGAGGATAGCTGGCGAGGAGATCAAATTCTCCACTGAAGAAGTCGATGGTAAGCTGGATGTGGGCGTGTGCGTGGGGACCTGCTGTTATCTGCATGGATCCTACGACTTGCTGCGCGGCCTGATGGACAGAGTCTCTCAGCATGACCTGGCCGACCGGGTGGACTTGCATGCAACTTTCTGTTTTGAACAGTGCGAGCATAGTCCGAACATATCGATAGGCGGCAGAGTTCGCAGAAGCGTAACTGAAAAGGACATCGATGACGTTTTCGAGAAGGAGATCCGGGCGCGCCTTGTAGAAGTAAAGCAAGAAGGTTAGGAAGGCGTGGAGGTGGTTGTATGCCGGAACACGTAGTGCAGATATCCAGAGCCATGTTGGCGCGGCTGCCGTTCTACTATCGCACATTGGCAGCGCACGCGCGCGCCGGGAACATCAAGATATCCTCGGCGCAGCTCGCAACGAGCCTTGGCATGGATTCCGCTCAGGTTCGCCGCGATCTATCATCCATCGGCGAGTTCGGGCGTCCTGGGATAGGCTACAATGTTCCGGAGCTGTTGGAAGCGCTTGAGCAGATACTCGGCATCAGAAATCGCACCGAGGCGGTCCTTGTAGGCGTGGGCCGCCTCGGCGCCGCGCTCTTCCGCTATCCGGGATTTGAAGCATACGGCCTGCGCATTGTGGGCCTGTTCGACTCAGATCCGCAGAAGGTGGGCTCCAATGTCGATGGCGCGCTCATCCGAAGCGTGTCGGAGCTTCCGCACTTGGTGCGGCGCCTCTGCATCCAGATGGGGATAATCACAGCGCCTCCCGCTGCCGCGCAGGAGATTGCCGACACGCTGGTGGGGGCGGGGGTCATAGCCATCTGGAACTTCGCCCCGGTGAGCCTTGCTGTTCCGCCTGAAGTGATGGTGCGCGATGAGGACCTTGCTGCGGGCCTTTCGCATCTTTCGCGCCACCTTGCGCGCGCCGGGGCGCGCGATCTGGGCGAGGATGGCGAGGAGGGCGAGCGGGGCCGCGTGGGTGGTGAGGGCCGCGGGCGGTAGGAAAACAGCCAGCCCTACCCGGCTTGTGCAGGAATGACGCCTCCCATGTTGAATTCAAGATCGGAATTACGCTCGATTTCGATGTATCTATGGGGGGCAATAAGGTGCGTGTCAAAGTCATACTAAATCCCAACGCCGGGCACGGACGAGCAGCAGACGACGAAGCAGCGGCAATGCAGGCCCTCACCGACCTAGGAGCTGAATTCGACCTAGTCAAGACTTCCGGTCCGGGCGATGCTATTGCGATTGCGCGGGCGGCCGCCGAGCAGGGCTACGATGTCGTGTGCGCCATGGGCGGCGATGGCACAGTCAACGAGGTGATCAACGGAATAGCCGGCACCGGGGCAACGCTTGCGGTGATACCTGTAGGCACTGGGAACGACTTTGCCAGTGCCTTGGGGGTTCCAAAGGGCGATGTGGCCGCTGCGTGCCGCATCCTCGCGCGAGGGCAGAAGCGCCCAATGGACCTGTGCCGGGTGAACGAGAGGTACTTTGCATCCAGTTTCGGCGCGGGTTTCGACGCCCGGGTAACCAAAGCCGCGAATGAACGTTTCAAGCGCTACGGCGGGATATGGACATACATATTCGCAGTCATGAGCGTCATATGGTCCTTTCGGCCAAGCCCCATGCGTATCACGGTCGATGGCCGCGAAATCGCCGCGTCCCCTTTGCTCATCGCCGTCACCAACTGGAAAAGCTACGGCGGCGGAATGTACATCTGCCCGGGCGCTGAGATCGACGATGGGCTGTTTGACGTGTGCATAGTCGACAACGTCCCCATACTCAAGTTCCTCTACAGCTTCCCCCGGGTGATTCGGGGCGCGCACGTAGGCATGCGCGAAGTTGAAATGCTGCGAGCACGGTCGGTGCACATCGCGTGCTCGCGGGTGGAGACATACCATGTAGACGGCGAGGTGTTCGAGGCCGACGACATGGAACTGGCTCTGGTCCCCGGAGGTATCGATGTGGTCTGTGGGGAGGTGTAGCGTGTGAGGCTGCTTCTCGCTGCAGCGACCGGCTACTGTATGGGCTCGATATCTTCTGCCGTCATTGTGGGCAGGATAGCGGCGGGCATCGACGTGCGAGAGCACGGATCAGGCACCGCCGGAGGCGCCAACGTTGGCAGATTGCTGGGCTTTTGGTACGGGGCCATCGTGGCATGCTGCGATGTGATCAAGGGAATCGCCTCTGCTGTTGCCGGGCAGATTATCGGAGGAGCATCCGGCAGGATGGTTTCGGGGGCGGCCGCGGTGATCGGGCACATGCTGCCCGTGTGGTTTGGATTTGCAGGCGGGAAGGGCATTGCCACGTTTTTCGGGTCTTGTCTGCTTACCGCGCCGGCGGCGGTGGCGCCCGCAGGCGCGCTCTGGCTGGCGCTGCGCTTTGCCCTCCATTCAGTTGCGAGGGCGTCTGCGATATCCGCTGCGTGTCTGCCAATCATAGGATGGGTGTGCAGGCTCTCGTGGCCGCACATACTGTATTTGGGCGTGATGGGCGCGGCTATCTGCGTACGGCATCTTCCGGATGCGCGCACTCGCGGTTCCGGGCGGAGCGCGGGGCGGAACGGGCTGACAGCGCGGGCGCTCGCTCTGGCCTTGGGCGCCGGGCTTTGCCTCGCCGCATGCCTTGGCGCTCCCGCCGCGGCGAAGGCGGAGGCTGATGCGCCGGTCGACGAGGGCGAACCCGTGTTGGTCAGGGTGGGAATAGTCGACCTGCCCAGCCAGGTGATGCTGGGAACGAGTTCCCGCGAGGCCGCGCTTCGAGTGGGCGGCGACCTGAACCTGGCTGTTGCAGTGTTCGAGCTGGATGCGGAGGGCGTCATCGTGTGCATATCCCCTGACGGCATGCGAACCCGCTTTGAGGGCGCTGTGTCTGTGGAGGTCGTGCCCGCCGATTCAGGTTCTGCAGGGGATCCCGCTTCTTTGGGCTCACGCCTTTTGCCCGGCGGCGCGCGGGGCGCCGCGCCCGGTTCCCATGCTCCGCTGATGTGGCTGGGGTCTCCTGAAGATGTGTACCGAGGCCGCTTTGAGCTGGTGCGCGGCGAGTCCGGGGATGCGGACAAGATGTATGTGGTCAACATCCTCGGCCTTGAAGACTATGTCGCGGGCGTGGTTCCCTACGAAATCGGCGCGGGCGCTCCGGCCGAGGCGCTTCGCGCGCAGGCAGTGGTGTGTCGAACTGAGGCGCTGGGGCAGTCGGCGCGCCATACAGAGCAGCCTTTTGCCGTCTGCTCGTCCACGCACTGCCAGGTCTACCGGGGCGCAGCCGCCGAGTTGGCTCGACCGGAAGTTCGGCTGGCGGTGGAGTCGACGCGAGGCGAGGTTCTGCTCTACGATGGAAGGCTCGCGCCGTACGCGAAATACCATGCTTGCTGTGGGGGCGCAACGGAGAGCGCTGCCGCCCTGTGGAGCTTCGATGTGCCCTACATGCGCGGAGTGCGTTGCTCCGCGCCGCCTGCGCAGGAAGATGGGATACCGCCCGCTGTGGGCGATGCCATCGGCGAGGCGTCTTTGCGTGCCGCGATTGCCGCGCCCGAGGAAAGCGACTTCTGCTATGGGTCCAACGGATACAGATGGAAAGTGGAATACACCGCCGAGCAGCTGGCAACGGTCCTGGAACCTATACTGGGTCGTCTTGAGTCGTTGCCATCGCGGATCATCGGCATTGACGTGACAGAGCGCACACCGCGCGGCTCGGCACTTCGCGCGCGGGTGACAACGACCGAAGGCGAGTATGACATAGCCGGAGAGTACGCTATCCGGGTGGCTTTCGGAGGTACAACCGCCGTAAAGAGCGGGGTGTTTGTGGTGGACTCCCAAGGAGACCCGCCGTCCGTGTTTGTGTTTTCGGGAGCGGGCTACGGCCACGGCGTAGGAATGTGCCAGTATGGTGCAAGGGCGATGGCCCGGGCCGGATACGACTACCGAGCGATCTTGGAGCATTACTATCCAGGGACGATGGTGGGATCCCCGTTCGGCTCCGCGGGCGACTGAAGGCCGGCACCGGCCGGCGAATGTTGGTGATTGAATGGACGAGAGAATCTATGAGCGCGCGCGCTCGGGCGACAGGAAAGCCGTGGATGAGCTGTTTGAGGCCTACGCGGGTTCCGCGGCCAAAATGGCCAGGCAGATTGCCGGTGCGCGCCAAGACCTGGAAGATATTGTTCAGGAAGCGCTCCTTAAGGCGTTTCGTTCGATTGGCAGTTTCAGATGGGACAGCTCCTTTCCGACATGGCTCTACCGCATAATCGCCAACGTCTGCTGTGACTTCGCGCGAAAATCCGCCGCCACTCAATGTGTATCGCTGGATGCCATGCACGATGCGGAGGACGACGAGGGCGTTGCCCGCGCCCTGGGCGCGAGCAGGGCAGTGGCATCCAGCGCTGTCGCCCTCCCCGAGGAGGAGGCTATCCGCTCCGAAGAGCGCGAGGCGATAGAGCGCGCCGTGGCGGCATTGCCCTACCTGGATCGGGCTGTGTTTGTCATGCGGGAGATAGGAAGTCTATCGTACAAGGACATTGCGGATGCTCTGGGCTGCTCAATAGAGAGCGTTCGTTCGCGCCTGGCCCGCGCCCGCCGGCAAGTTCGGATCAACATAGGGGTATTCCTGCCCGGTGTGGTCCGGTCGTGACACTTTTGACCTCGCCTCTCGTCTAACGTACGTTGAGGGGAGGAGTTCTCGTGTCACGGGTCAAGATAGTCACCGACAGTTCCAGCGGCGTCCCCCGGGAAGTCATGGAGAGGGACGGTATCCAAATCGTGCCCATACAAGTGCAATTCGGCACTGACTCGTACAAGGAAGGGCGCGATCTCACCCTTGACGAATTCTACAGACGGCTGGACGAGCCTGTCCTTCCCACTACCTCGCAGCCCGCTCCGGGCGATTTCGTCCAGGTCTACAAGGGGCTCGTGGGGGAGTGCGATGAGATCATCTCGATTCACCTGACGTCCAAAGCCAGCGGCACCTGCCAGGCGGCCCGACTCGCCTCCCAGATGATCGAGGGCGCGCGCATCACCATCGTAGATACCCAGACCGCAAGCTTAGGCACCGGCTTGATCGCCATAGCTGCCGCAGAGGCGGCGGCGAACGGCGGCGGACACGACGAGGTAATGCGCGTTATCCAGCGGGCGATAGATACGACGGCAGTGTTTGTGGCCCTCCCTACATTGAAATACCTGCGGCGGAGCGGGCGAGTTCCACAGGTGCAGGCGTGGGTTGCTTCGCTGCTTTCAATCAACCCCATCCTGGGTGTGCGCGATGGAATGGTTGAAGCCGTTGGGCGAGTGCGTACCTTCCGCGCGGCCGTGCGCCGCGTCATTGAGCTGGCTGCCGAAGCCTGCGATGGGAGATGCGCAAGAATGGTGATGATGCATACGAATGCACCGGAGGATGCGTGCGCTCTGCTCGAAGACGCCAGGCAGGCAATACAATTCGACAAGGTCTACTTCGCCGAGATGGGGGGATCCATGGCCGTGCATGGAGGCGCGGGCATGCTGGGAATAGCGGTCACCCGGGCGTAGGAGCGGCGCGCGGGGCCGACTTGCGGACGGATGCGGGGCGGAGTATAATACACGTGCACAATAGAATATGGGTATGTACGCGCCTATAGCTCAGTGGATAGAGCGCCGGCCTCCGGAGCCGGGTGCGCAGGTTCAATTCCTGCTAGGCGCGCCATTTCATCTTGAGCCCTCCTTTCATCGGCCTTTTGCTGCGCCGGTTGTGGGAGGGCTCAAAGTTTCGCAATGTTCGGTCCAACGCCGGCACGATTCTGCCGGGATAGGGCGATATTCGGGTCATTGCGACAACATTCGACCCAAAACTCGGCACAGATGTCGAAGAAAATACGAATATGCTGCTAGAAAGTGCAGAATCAGGGGAGGAGTCTCATTCGAGTCGGAGAATAGTTCATTTGCGTTAATCGATGGCACTCCAGTATGTACGTGAATTTGGGGGGAATAAGCTTGGCGGGGGAGAAGACCAGAGTCTTGGTGATCGAGAACAACAAAGACCTGTGTGAATTGATCGAGGCTCTCCTTCGGGAAGAGGAGGAC
>CAYYHF010000064.1:0-11169 GCA_964471415.1 uncultured Clostridia bacterium
GGAAGTCGGATATATTCGAAACTTATAAGCCTTTTCCATGCAGACCTGCGTCACCTCTCTTTCTGGCCTTGAATGTAGTGCCGGATCTGCTCTTCCGTATTCTCGCTAACTGTCGCAATGAAGTACGATGGGTTCCAAACATGGCCGCCCCATAATTGAGAACGGATTTCGGGATGCGCTTTCAAGAGCAATCGGGCAGAGACACCCTTTAGTGCTTTGAGCATGTTTGGAATATAATGCTGAGGGGTGCACGAAGCTAGGCGTTATTATCTTCCTGCGATACTTCACGCACCATACAATATGATACTGAATCGAGTAGGCATACCCTCGCCCATATGCTACTCGTGCCAATTCATCCACCCCCAAAACAGTATAACACATGTTTGGATAGGTACAAGCAATTGCAGGCTAGTCTGACAGTTCTTGAGCAATATATGTCGCCGCATACTCATGACTGAAGTCACGAGTATGCGCGGCGATTCCATCGGCGCCAAGAGCCTCAGCTCCTGCATTTGCTTGCCGGTGGCCGGATCTTTGCGGATCTTGGCGGCCGCGTCCATCGTGTATCCGGCCGCATCCAGTATCTTGGCGGCCTCAATAGGGTCGAACAGGCGGACGGGCACGTCGTCTTTGTAGAATGCACTCGATGGCGGAAGAAAACTGAACAGAGGCAGCACGGTTCCCTGGAACACCTTTTCGATAATGCTGTCCCTATCTACCAGGTGCGCTATTGCCTGGCGCAGGACATCCGAATCGAGGGGTTTGCATCGCATGTTGAAGCAGAGGTAGTAGACGTGGTGCCCGTAGTTGGTTACAACTTCAGCATTCGGATCGGCCTTCAGCCGGTCGATCTCGGGCGCCCATGAAAGACCCGGCATGACGTGGCTAATGGGCATGAAAACCTCTTTGACCTCATCATCCGACCTTCAGTCAATTTGGCGCTGCGGTATGCCGCATGAGGCAAGCAACATGGCCATTGGCATACAGATGTTGGGCGCGCGCTACAACACTTCCACAAGCATGCCGATTCCCCTTCCGCTGGGATGCCCAGTCTATGGGCCGGCCTGTGACGCGGCGCATAAACCGGCCCTCTGCGAACCACACTGGAACGGGAGGTGGACAGCATGGGATCAAGGCTTACCCAAAAGGAGCAGCAACTCCTGAGCGATCAGCTGAACCATGAGAAGGTCTGTATAGACAAGTACAACAGTTACGCCCGGCAGGTGCATGACCCGGCGCTTCAACAGATGTTCAGCCAATACGCATCGCAGGAACAGAATCACTACGACACCATCGGTCAACTGCTATCGGGGCAGCAGGTCAACTTGAGTATGAGCGCAGGCGGGGGATCAGGGGCGGCAGCCGGTCAGGGCCAGGGCCCGGGGCACGGCCAGGCACGTCAACAGGGCCAGTCCCAGCAGCCGGGCGGGGCGGGCATGACGAATCAGGAAGACGCCACGATCCTCGGAGACATGCTGATGACCGAGAAATTCGTTTCGGGGACGTATGACACAGCCATCTTTGAGTCTGCCAACAGCGATGTGCGCCAGGCCCTGCAACACATTCAAAGAGAAGAACAGCAGCATGGCGAGGGGATCTTCAGCTACATGTCTCAGCAGGGAATGTACAACCCGCGGTAGAGTCACAGTCGCGAACCGGCTTACCAGCATTGGGCCTCGCTCGGCGATCCGGGCGGGGCTCACTCCATTGTGCGCTTCAGTGGTGATCACGAAGGAAACCGGGACTCGCTGGCGTATAAGGGACGTAGCTGTCCTGCAGGCAGCCGTTGCAGCCTGTACAGGCGGAAATGGATTACGATGGGGAAGTCAGGGCATGTCGCGCAGACGGATCAGCGTTTTGATAGTGGTTGTCGGATTGGCCGCGCTCAGCTTGATCCTAATCGTTCCGCTTCCGAGGGCGGCAATGCCGTCCGGGGAGTCGATTGAGCTCGATTGGCGGAGTCGGGGCGCCATATTCGCCCTGGGCTTTGCGGCTCTTTTCTGGGCAACGGGGGCCTTGCCCATAGGGCTTACGGCCCTGATAGCGGTCACGCTCCTGCCTTTGCTTGGCGCGATGCAGTGGGACCAGGCAGTCCGAGCCGGCCTCACCAGCGATGTTATCCCGTTCCTGGTGGGCATCATGATCATGTCTGAAGCCATCGCTTCTTCAGGTCTGGCAGATAGGTTGTCGCGGGCCATCGCGGTCTGCGTGGGCAGTCACCACAAGATCGTGGTCTTCATACTCCTTGCCTCCGGGTGCGCACTTTCCATGTGCATCGGCAATCTCTCGGCGGCTGCAGTGGTCACACCGATCGGGGTTGCTCTACTTGAGGCCAATCAGGCGCCGAAGGGTCGGTCCAACCTGGGAAAAGCAGTGATGATCGCGTGTGCCTGGGGTCCGCTCATCGGGGCCGTTGCCACGCCGGCGGGCTCGACTTCCAATGTGTTGGCAATGGGATTTCTTAGCGAGCTCGCAGGCGTGGATATCAGTTTCGCTCAGTGGATGGCCGTGGCGTTGCCGGCGGCTCTGCTGATGCTGGTTCCCGCCTGGGTCATCCTTGTTGTCCTGTTTCCCCCGGAGCCTGATGCGTTGTGCGCCAAAGGGGCAGCTCCGGCAGGGGAGAACGCCAATGCGCATCGTCCCATGACGCGGGATGAATGGTCGGTGGTCGTTGGGACGTTGGTGATGTGGGGAGTCTGGCTTGGAGCCGGCAGCCTGCAGAAGGCGACCGGCATGAAGGTCTCGCCATCGCTTGGGGCCGTCTTGGGGGCGCTGATCACAACGCTTCTGCGCTTGCCCGCGATAGACTGGAGGGACGTGGAGTCTTCTTTCAGCATGAGTACCATTATCACGGTTGCGTCAGGTCTGTCGCTGGGTTCGGCTATCCACGGTTCTAACGCAGGGAAGTGGCTCGCCAGCATGCTGTTTTCGCCTGCGATCGGAATGCCGCCGTTTGCCCGGGCGGTTGTGCTTGCCGCAAGCATATGCTTGCTCAAGACTATGTTCTCAAGCAACACGGCAACGGCTGCGATCCTGATGCCGGTCCTGATCTCGTTGGTCGCGGGGCAACCCGGCCAGTCTCCTGCGGCCCTCTGGCAGCTGGTTGCGCCGGCGGCCATGGCCACATCGCTCTCAACCATCCTTGCGACATCTTCTCCCACCAGCCTGCTGGCGTACAGGTCCGGCTACTTCTCTGTTGCCGACATGGCCAGAGCAGGGCTGCTTTTCCTTATCCCCGCCAGCGTCAGCCTAGCGGCGGCTTCCGCGCTCCTGATTCGCTTGTAGCGGTGCGTCTTCATGTGCGGCGCCGATGGAAGACTCGTTTTCGAGGCCGAAGCCGCATGCGGCGGGCGCGCGGAGGGGAGAAGGATATGGGCAGGGTGGGGCGTTGGTGCGACTTTGACGCAGCTGTGAAGTCAGAGGTCCAAGTGTTGCGTAGAATCACAAAGTATGTAATGATATGAGACAAAGAGTGATTTTATTGTAAGGTTTAGCGAAAGGATGAGGCCCAGCATGGCTAGCCGCCCATCTACACCCAAAGACGCTGGCTTCAGCCTCGTAGAGGTAATGGTGGTGGTCGTGCTTTTGGGGCTGGTGGCCCTGCTTGTATACGCGGGGGCTAAGGCTGCTGTGAGGATCAGCGATACCGGCAAGAGGAAGGCGGAGGCCCTCACGGCGATGAAATCGGCGGCTGAGGATCTGAGCAGCAGGATCGCAAAGCTCAAGTCCAGCCTGGACGCAGGCGAATGTGATTACGAAGGCTCGGTGGCTGTACCCGTTGGGTACCAGCTCAAGTATGCGTTGAGCGATACGCGCCTGGGAGTCTGGCGCCTTGAACTGAGGGTGGTGCGCCATGGCGATACGGTGGCATCGGACGTTCTGCTTCTGGAGGCGCCGGGCAGCTGACGCGGCGCGGTGCGAAGCCGGAGTCACGCTCACGGAACTCATGATCGCGGTCGTGCTCATGAGCGTGGTCTTCGTTGGAATGCTCGCCTATTTCCAGCTGGCAATGGCGGCGAATCTGAGAGTCAACAACGAGGCTTCATACTCGCAAGAACTATCGCTGGCGGCATCGCAGATTCTCGATGGCGCGGGAGGGCGATACCGCGGACTACGGCAGGCAAATGCAGTACATGCTGTAAAGGGACCTAGCTACACGTCATACACCTTCACATACAGCGGATCGGACGCCGCTCACTCCGAAACCTACTGGGCGGAGGAGGGGAGGATTCACAGAACAAGGGGCACGGGGGTGCCGGAAGAGGTCGGGCGCGCCAAGGGGCTTGAGATAACACCTGTAGACGGCGGGGGAAGCGGGGTGTACTCCCTCGTTCTCAAAGGTGGCGACGGCGCCGGAAGCGGAGCCGATTACGTTGCGTATGTACGCCTAAGAAACTGCTCTCCTTGAGTCCGGCTGTGTTCGCTGGACGCATGAGCATGGGCATGGGGGAGATGGCGGCATGTCGTTGCTTCGAGATGAGAAAGGCAGCGCGTTTGTTTACTCCTTTGTCTGCTTGGTCGTGCTGAGCTTGATTCTCATGGGAATGCTGCAGACGGCCGCGATGACTTACCGGGCGGCCAGATCTCAGGAAAACCGCCAACGCGCCTTCAGCGCGGCCGAGTCGGGGCTTGCAGTGGGGATGGCTGCCATGACAGGCGGCGTTGCTCTGGAGCGGCGCGATTACGGGGCTGAACCTCCCAGTATCGACTCGGCGGCCGACGATTGGCTCGGAGGCGACAGCGGAAACGCGCCTGCGTGCGCCATACTGTCCGATGGGGCCCGATACAGTGTGTGGCTGTCGCCGCAGGGTGCGGACGGTCTATCTACATTGATCTCCAAGGGCGAATGTGGTTCCTCGTCGCGGGTCGTAGAAGTGACAGTGCGCGAACCGCGGCTGTTTCCGGCGCACGAGGCCATCGCTGCCGCGGCCAAGTCGCCCGGGCCTGCAGTGCACCTGAAGGGCTTACTCAAAGTCAAGGGCGACATCCGAGTCGAGTCCGCCGATGTTGAGTCGCTCAAGATAGAGACGCCTTGGTGGGACTTCCTGTCGCTCCTAATCGACCTCGATGGCGATCTCATTGTTGGGAAGGGCGCGGACAAGCCTAGGTTTGTGAAGAAGTTTAGGCGATACCTTCGCGAAGAGAGCATTCAGGTGGCCGACGATGTGCGCGCGTATCCCGCGGCGATAGTCCCGGAGGATCTTCCCAAGCGCAGCGGGATCGACCAGTGGTCCATCGACCGGGTGACCATATCGGAAAGCGGCGACTATCCTTTCATCAAGCTCAAGGGCATCAACCAGCTCAGGTTCGTGACGGGCGACACGGGCAATCCTCTTCTTGACGATATCGCCATACGAGTTCGCGGCGACTTTGAGATGGCGGGCATCTCCTCAATCAAGGTTTCGGGCAAGGGCAAGGTCAGGATGTATGTGGACGGCGACATCAAGGAACTGGGGATCGACTTCGTAGGCGGTCTGCTCGGCGATGCCGATCCGCTGAGGCTCTGGATCTATTGCGGTGGGAAGCAAGTGAACTTGCTTAAGGGTTTGGGCGCCACATCCTGCATGGTGTATGCTCCCGATGCCAAGGTATCGCATGAAGCCGCGGCGATCCATGGCGGCGCGATCGTATGCGACCAGTTCGAGGCGGAGGGCGCCGCCTATTACAGATGGAATGAGGCATGGCGCCAACACGACTTCGAGCCGGAGGGACGCAGGCCAATTATCGTGCCCGGCTCGTGGCGGGAGAGGCGCTGACCGGCTGACTATAGGCGGCGGTATCCGAGCGAAGGACGGCCCCGGCTCGGCTGTGAGCGATATGGCTCACGCGCGAGGCCGGGGCATATTTCTTGGCTCGGCGGCTAGCGCGTTGCTTCCCTGCGCTCTTCGATAGCCGCGGTGATGCGCTCGCGCTTGGCGCCGTCGATGGGGTAGTAGTAGAGCGCGATCATGGCGAGCGCCATTGAGACTAGAGGGACCACAGTCATCAGGAAGCGCAGCCCCGATGCTACGCTTGCGGGCTGTAGTTCCAGCGCCGGGTCGTAGCCGTGCATTCCCATGACCACGCTGAAGGCGATGGCTTCCAAAGAGACGCTGAACCTCATGATGAACGCGTTGGCGCCGAAATACGCGCCTTCCCGCCGAGCGCTCGTGTTGATTTCGTCTTCATCGATGACATCCGCGATGAGCACATCCACGAGAACCAGCAACCCGGCCAGACCCACTCCGGTGAATGCCGATGCCATGATGATGGTAGCCAGACTGTTCACGAAGGCGAAGGGCACCAGCGAGATCGCGAAAACCGCCACAGCAAGCATGCTTGCGCGGCGGGGCCCAAGCCGGTTAGTGACGCGGCCCCACACCCACACCATGGGCAGGGCTATAATGAAAATGGGGGCCAGCACCAGCGTGTTCTGGGCATCGCTCAGGCCGAGAACGTACTTGCAGAAGAAGGGCATTGTGGCCGGGAGCAGAACGAAGGCGAATTGAACGAACAGATTCATGACCACGAATGTGAGGAACGACCGGTTGACGAAAGTGTGCTTGAATGCCTCGCCAATGGGCAGACCTTGCTCCCCGCTGAACTCGGGCCGTTCTTTCGATCCGAGTAGACTCAGGAACATCGCGATCAGACCCAGCACGCCGAAGATGATCCCCATTCCGGTCCATCCGAACAGGTCGCGTACGGCGGGCGCCAGCGCCATCCCCACGATCATGCCTACGATTCCCAAGGCCTGCTTCATCGCCGATACGTTGGATCGCTCCTGAAGCGATGGGTACATCTCCGGGAAAAGGGCCGTCCAGTTCAGGACGACCACGGTAAACAGCCCGTCGAACAGGAAGGCCATGGCCAAAAAATACGCGAACAGGCTGTTCGGACTGGACTGTACGGACTGAGGTACTGCCCACACCAGCATGAATATGATCGAGAACGGAATAGTGCCAAAGAGGATAAACGGGATGCGCCTACCCCAGCGGGTGCGCGTGCGGTCGGACCACTGGCCGGCCAAAGGGTCGTTGATGGCGTTCCAAATTCCGTAGAGCGTCATCCCCGTCCCATACATCACAAGCGGCATTCTGAGAATGTCTACGTAGTATAGCTGTACCCAGGAGTTGAACGCCTGCCCAAGCAGAGCAGCGGTGAAAGAACCCAGGCAGTACAGAAAGGTGCCCGATGGGGCTCCATACCTACTTCCAATTCGCTTCATACCGTTGCCTCCCCCTGATGCTCATCCAGGGACGATTTCGACAATCGCCTTCGCTTACCTCCCATATACCTTTGATCCCCAAAGGTTTCTGCGGGGATTTCGAGTAGATGACGAGACGAGACGAGTAGGATATTGATGCCCGGGGTCGAACTACCGCATCAGACTCTATGCGGGGCAGGTGACACTTTAGGCCATGAAGAGAGTAACTCTATCTCGAGCGGCGGCGGTTGTCGGCGCAGTTCTGGCACTGGCGGCCTCGATTACGGTATTCGCTGCTTCACGCGCGCACGGAAGCGGTGCGCCGACCGGGCTTTCGTACTCGGTTCACGAGCGACAACGAATCTGTGAAGAGATATGGCGGAAGATAGGCCTCTGGTACAGCTACTTTGACGAGAAGGGCATCGACTGGGAGTCCGTCAGACAGCCGTACCTCGACCGTGTTGCAGCGGCCGGGAGCGACCGCGAGTTCTTCGCCTGCATGACCAGTCCAGGGGTGCGAGTAGTCGAGGCGGAAGGCAAGCCCGTCATAGCCCAGGTCGCGCCTGGATCGGACGCTGAAGCGAAGGGCGTTCTGCCTGGCCAGGTGATAGTCGCTGTGGACGGGGACGCTGCGCGGGGCGGTTTTTCACATCGCCTACGGCGTTTCCCAGCTTCCAGATGCGCATGGTCACTTTGGGGAGGCCGTGGTTTGCGCCGCGCATAGGGCGCAGCGTCAGCCCGAGGGGAGCGTGGCAGTACACGCAGCCTGTGGCGCTTCTCATCGACGAGTTCGTCGTCAGCAGCGCTGAACACTTCGTCGCCGGAATGCACGACTCAGGCAGGGCCATTGCCATCGGGCACACTACCGCAGGTTCCAGCGGCAATCCCGTTCGCCTGGAAGTCGCCGGTTTCAAGTTCCAGGTGTCCAGATGGCGGGAGTACCGCGCCGATGGCTCGCTGGTCGAGGGGCACGGTGTGCCGGCCGACATCGTCGATGGCATCGACACGGTACTCGCGTTCGCCCTGGACTACCTCAGGTCGCGATGAGGCGATGGACGGGGCAGACTGCGCCTCAGGCTATGCGGACCTAGACGAGGTGTGCATGTGTCCTTACCGCCTTGTCAATAGCGCGGTTGATCTCGCGCCGAATCGCCTCAGTGATCACGTTCCCTCCCTTTTCGATCGCCTTGAGGGCGCTAGCAACTGCTTCGGCTGATGGTGTGCCGGGATAGTTCTTGGCGTAGGCCTTCAGGGCCTCGACTGCGTCCGCCCGGACGCGTCTCGTGTCGCAGTCGAAGTGGGGAGTATTGGGAGTCCCCAGGAGAAGAGCGGAGAGCGCCCGCTCAAAATGGGTTCTGGCATCGTCTGCGAACACCGAGTCCGGGTATTTCGCAAGGTAGGCTTCCCAGGCCGCAACGCGGCTGCCCAGCTCGCCGAGGGGCGCCACGATAGCTGCATCGTACTGCCAGCGCTCGTTGCGCTCGCGGTCGTCCAGACGGACGAAGTCAGCGGCGGAGGGAGGCAGGAGCTGCCCGAACTGCTCGGCGGTGAAGCCTGGGCGTGGAACTACGGTCCACATGCCCTCTCCATCGTAGACTGCGTTGATTCCAGCCCTCTTGTAGTCGCGTGATGTGTTGAGCTTCGATGCGAGTTCGGGAAGGCGCGCGTATGCTGCGGCTGTCTCGTCGGGCTCAGGCGCGTCTGCAAGGCCTGCTCGCTGCTCCAAGGATGCGGCTTCCTGCGCGGCAAGGGCCGTGTGGAACTGCCTGAACTCGCAAAAGGCCGCTTCGCGAACGTACGGCGGGGCAAGCTTGAACCGAGCCTCGTATTCCGCCAGAGCTTTCTCAACCGCCGCGGCTGGTTGCGATTTGTCAAACGATGCGATGTACCGGCCATACGCATCGGGGCCAAACAGCGGGGTCACATCGACCGAAGCGATCGCTAGCTGTCGACCGGTCCATCGCCATACGGTCCTGACGCAGCCGATGGAGTTGGCATGGGCCACAGCCCACACCTTCTGGTATGTCACAAGCTCATTCCGGCCTGTCTTGCCGATGGAAAGCGCCTCCACCGCGCCCACAGCGTCGACGCCGATGTCGAGAGGCCGGATAAGCGCGCCGGACTTTGAGTATATGCCGTTGTAGTAGTCGAGTTCGGGGTCCGTGTCTGACCCGGGTCCGGCGAGCCCCAGGGTGAATTCGTTCTGGCGCTCTGAATCGACTACTTCGACCATGAAGTGGTCGAGGGCGCTTACTTTGAGCTCAGCGCCGCGCGCCAGGGCATCGGAATCCACGATGTGGCGTGTCTTGCCTCCCGCGAACGATGTGACGAATAGGTTGACGATCCCTCCGGATCCGCCGGTGGGAATGGCAACCACCACGTCAAGGGCGTTGTCGCCATCGATGCGCCCGACGAAGAGCGTGCCTGGGTATCCGGCGCTTCTCTCGCCAAGGGCCATGGTGATCTGCTCTCCGGTGGCCGCATCGTTCACAACGATGTCGTGCGATGTGCAGAAGAGGCCTTCATCACTGTACGGATGGCCCACAAGGGCGATGGAATCGTCGATGCCATCGCCGGTGACATCTGCTTGAGCGCGGGCGTGGATCCGGCCGAGCGCAGGCAGCGTAGTTGCCGCTTGCCCAGTCACCGGAGCTAATGCTGTAGCCGCTGCGACCATGATGGATATGATAGCTACTGCAGCTTTGATCGTGGTTGGTCTTGCTGATGCAGCCGACCTGTCCGATATCCGCAATCGCATATCGCGCGTCTGCATTGTATACACTCCTGTTCGGAACCGATTTTGGGGCATGAGCTGCCCACAAGATAATTGTATCAGGTGTTCGGCCGGTTTCGGGAAGGTAGTATGTGGACATAATTCCCATACATAGTGTGTCCTTCGGCTTTGGGGATGTCCGCCATCGGCTGGTGATTACGTACGTGTTCGGGTACGGAAGCTACCTACAGAGCGAATACGATGCGCCGAGGACGCGTTTGCAGGGATGCGGCATCGGAAGGGAGAATGAGTAGCTTGGCGATGACTGACTACGCAGTCATCGACTAGACCTGCGGAGGCAGAGGCTTGGAGGCGTCTTCATGTTCAGAATCAGTGACCACAGGGCCGTCAGATCGCTGGCATTATCCATCATTCTTCTACTGCTGGCTATGGCGAGTGCGGGGTGCAACGGTGGCAAGCCCACTACGGCTGCGGGCAAAGTTGTCGCAGTGCCGCCTGGCCAGAGCAACCCAGTGCCAGTGTACGATGCGAAGGTGACTATGGGCGGCAAAAACGCGAATACTGGGTACGATGGCGGGTTTGTGCTGCGAGGGGCGGCTACGGGCACCAAAAAGATCACAGTGACCAAATCTGGCTACTTGGACTACAACGGGACAGTGAGCGTCTTGGCAGACGGAAGCATCGCCGACCCTATTCGGATCGAGCCGTTGACCGGAGAAGGCCGTTGTGCTGTGAAGGCGGTGGGAAGCCCGGGCTTTCGGGACTTGTCGGATGCAGCCATCCTCGTGTAGGATTCGACTGAGATCTTCGGTGTTGAAGTCAGGCTGGTGCTCGAGGATCAGGAAGGGGTTCAGTATACGGCGGGGACAGAGATGTCGATCGAATGGGACGGGACGAAGTTAACATACACCGCAGCAGGAGACATATGGTTCATGGGGGTTCAGACCGGCAAGACCTACACCTTCACAGGCATGGCCACTGTTACGAGCGAGCCGGCGAAAGTGCACCTTACGGCCGATTTTGCGACCACGCTCCCAACCGTGGAAATCGGTGAAAACGAGGTTACTATGGAAATCCCATTCGATCTGCAGCTGAACGTGAGCGTATCTGTGGGGAAGTAGCTTTATCGGCGCTGAGCTGCCGGGGCTGCTTTCGAGGCGCTTGTTGCATGGGCGGGGCCGCGACTTGATTGACTCGCCGCGCATACTCGTGACTTCAGTCGTGAGTAAGCGGCGACATATGTTGCTCA
>CAYYHF010000065.1:0-11169 GCA_964471415.1 uncultured Clostridia bacterium
GCGCCAGCGGGGCGAGGATCCTCGTCACCTTGCTTCACGAGATGCAGAAGAGAGATATCAGATATGGACTGGCCACTTTGTGCATCGGCGGGGGCATGGGTATAGCAATGATCGTTGAGAGATAGACGCGTCTTCAGGCACAAAGAAGCTCGGAGGATTTGACGTATGGCTCGGGAGACCGTGATTGCATCGTTCGTAATGAGGTTCGTCAAGCCTGCGGCCGCTGCGGCGACTGCCGGCGCGGAGGTGGGCGCTCCGGCCTCGCAGATGGGCGTGCGGATATCGGTCCGGCACGTTCAAAGCGGGTATGAACGGCGTTTTGTCGACATGGACGAGGCAATGGATTTCATTCGTGAGGAGATTCGTCTGCTTGAGCAGGACTAGGGGGTGGGGGATGTGTTCGGCCAGCAGGTTGTGAGCGGCCTTGCGGCAGGGTGCCTGTATGCCCTGGCGGCGCTGGGGCTTGTGTTGATATACAGGACTATGGACATCGTCAACTTCGCCCACGGCGAGATGGCCATGGTGTCCACTTTCATGGCGCATACGTTCTTGGTGAAGCTGGGAATGCCCTATATCCTGGCTGCCCTGTGCGCGATCGCATTTGCTTTCGTGTTTGGGATGGCTGTGGAGCGCGTCTTCCTCAGACCGATCCAGGGCGGCCCCCTGATTAGCCTGATGATCATGACGCTTGGCCTGTTCATGGTATTCAACGGAGCGGCGGGATGGATATGGGGTTTCGACCCCATGAGCTTCCCCAGGGCTGTGCAGGGCCGCCCTATCTGGATAGGGGATCTGATCATCACTCGCGACAGCATATTGGTGCTTGCGGTGACCATCCTAATGGCGCTGGCTCTCTACCTAGTGCTCAGGTTCACCATGGCGGGGATTGCGATAAGGGCTACATCGCAGAACTCTCGCGCGGCCCGGCTCATGGGAGTGCCGGTGCCCAAGGTATACGCGCTCACCTGGGGCATTAGTGCCGCGCTGGGGGCTGTGGCGGGCATACTCATAGCCCCCACTACCTTCCTTAGCCCCAGCATGATGGCTGAGGTGCAGATCAAAGCCTTCACCGCGGCCGTTCTGGGCGGGTTTTCAAGCCTGCCTGGCGCTGTGGTGGGGGGACTGCTGCTCGGAGTCTTGGAGAACCTGGTGGCAGGCTATATCTCCACCGAGCTTAAGAGCACGTTTGCTTTCGCGCTCATCGTAGTAGTGTTGTGCATTAAGCCAAGCGGGCTCCTGGGAACGCCCCCGAAAAGGAAGGTGTGACGCGACGCATGAAAGGCGAGATTAGTGGTAGACGTAACGGTGATCAAGGACTGCTGCGGCGCGTTGCCGGCACTCCGTTGGGTGCGAGGCTTGTTCTGGGGTTAGTCCTGGCGGTGCTGCCTATCATAACGGCGGCGCTGGGCCGGTCGTATGTGGTCTACCTGTATAGCCTGGTCATGGTGTATGTAATCGTGACGTTGGGGCTGAATATCCTGACAGGCTACACCGGCCAGATCTCCATAGGCCATGCCGGATTCATGGCTGTAGCGGCCTATACGTCAGCTATTCTGACAGGGAGATTCGGAGTGCCGTTCCTGCTTGCGCTGGTGGTCGCATCGCTGTTCGCTGCCGTGCTCGGCCTGGGCCTGGGAGTGCCTGCGCTCAGGCTGCACGGGCACTACCTGGCCATCGCAACGCTGGGGTTCGGGGTGGCGGTGGGCCAGCTATCGGCTTCGTGGGACAAGCTGACAGGGGGCTACCAGGGGATGAAAGCTCCGGTCGCAGCTATTCTGGGATTTCGGTTCGACACGGACCTGAAATACTACTACCTGGTTTTGGTGTTAACGTGGCTCTTGGTGGAGGCTGCTCGGAACATGCTGCGCAGCAGGCCGGGGCGGGCGCTAATGGCGGTGCGCGATAGCGAGGTGGCAGCACAGGCAATGGGCATCAACCTTGCCAAATACAAGGTAGCTGCGTTCGCGGTGAGCGCGTTCTATGCCGGAGTGGCCGGCGCTCTGCACGCTCATCTTACCAGGTACGTGAGCCCGTTCGACTTCAATATGGGCGTGTCTATGACACTGCTCTCGGCGATCGTCGTAGGCGGATTGGGTAGTGTACCCGGTTCGATTCTGGGAGCGGTGTTCATGACTATTCTGCCGCATGTGTTCAGCCGGGTGAAGAATCTGCCGCTGATTCTGGCGGGGCTGTCGCTGATACTGGTTGTGCTGTTCCTGCCGTATGGGCTGGTGAGCGTGCCCTGGAAACTCAGGGGCGCTATGGCGAGAGCGCGGTCAAGGAGGGCGAGCAAGAGTGGCGATGCTTGAGCTTCGCGGCGTGACGGTCAGGTTCGGCGGGTTGGTGGCGGTGAATTCGCTCAGCTTCGAGGTGCAGGAAGGCATGATTCACGGCCTTATCGGGCCCAACGGCGCCGGCAAGAGCACGGTGTTCAACGTTGTGTCGCGTTTCATTCGGCAGGATGAGGGCGAGATATACCTTCGTGGACAGGCTCTCGACTGCGAACCGCATGAGGTTGTGATGCGGGGAATTGGACGTACGTTTCAGAACGTGGAGCTTTTCCGTGGACAGACGGTCCTGGACAACATCATGATCGGACTGCACACTGCGGGCGGAACAGACATCCTCAGCGGAGCGCTCCAGACGCGGCGCGCAAGGGAGGAAGAAGCGGCCTTGGGGCGGCGCGCCTATGAGACTCTGGAGTTTCTTGGGATTGCCGGCTACGCGGGCAGGAGGGCTTACGGCCTGCCCTACGGTGTGCAGAAGCTGGTCGAGCTGGCGAGGGCATTGGCGCTTCGTCCCAGCATGATCCTGCTGGACGAGCCCGTGGCGGGGATGAACCCCAATGAGCGCATGGAGCTTGCCAAGGTAATTGGGCAGATCAGGTCGGAGTTCGGCATGACTGTGCTCTTGGTAGAGCATGACATGTCGTTCGTGATGAACCTGTGCGACAGGATCACGGTGATGAACTTCGGGAGCAAGATCGCGGAGGGCGCTCCGGCCGAGGTGCAGCAAGACCCGCAGGTCATACAGGCTTATCTGGGAGAGGAGGAGCAAGATGCTGCAACTGGATAGCATTGATGTCTCCTACGGCCCGGTGCGCGCGCTGAGCGGGGTCTCTATGGAGGTTCCAGAGGGCGACATCGTGGCGCTCTTGGGCTCCAACGGCGCGGGCAAGTCCACTACGCTGCGCGCAATTTCGGGGATCGCGCGCCCGTCCAGCGGAACGATACGCTTCGCGGGGCAGCGCATCGACGCGTTCACGCCTGAGCGCATCGTGTCTATGGGGATAGTTCAGGCCCCTGAAGGTCGGCAGGTCTTTCCGGAACTGTCAGTGAGAGAAAACCTGCTCATCGGAACATACTCGCGGCGGGATCGCAAGCGTGTACCGGAGGACTTCAATCGAGTATATGGGCACTTCCCGATACTTCGCGAACGTCAGGCGCAGGCCGCGGGCACGCTCAGCGGAGGTGAACAGCAGATGCTGGCCATCGGGCGCGCGCTGATGGCCGACCCCAAGCTGCTGCTGCTGGACGAGCCATCGCTTGGCCTGGCGCCGTTGGTTACGAAGCAGATCTTTGAGATCATCAAGACTCTCAACAGAGAAGGGACGACTATTCTCCTGGTGGAGCAGAACGCTCGCCTGGCTCTGGCGGTGTCGAACTACGCCTACATACTGGAGACTGGTCGTGTGACGCTGTCAGGAAGGAGCGGCGACCTGCTCGCGAGTGAGGAGGTGAAGCGCTCGTATCTGGGGGTCGGGCATGCGGCAGGGTAGGCTGTGTGCACCGGCGGAATAAGTTAACGAGTGCGATTCGGCTACATATGAGAATGCAGGAGGTTAGAGCATGAAGAGGATTTTGGTATTCCTTTGCGTGGTCACGCTGGCAGTGACGATGGGTATCGGTGCAATGGCCGCCCCCGTTCCGGGCGTTACCGACACTCAGGTTACCATCGGCGCCTTCCAGGATCAGTCCGGTGCGGCGGCGGTGGTGGGCATCAATATGCGCAAGGGCATGGAGGCCTATTTCAACTGGGTGAATGCGCAGGGCGGGGTGAACGGCCGCAAGATCAAGCTCATCATCGAGGATGACGGTTTCCAGGCGGCACGTGCCATTGCAGCCACCAAGAAACTTGTGGAGCAGGACAAGGTGTTCGCGCTTGTCGGCACTCTGGGCACGCCCGGTGTAGCGGCTACGATAGACTACATAATGGAGAAGCAGATCCCCTCCATCTATCAGGGCAGCGGAATCAGCGTGCTGGCCTATCCGCCCAAGAAGTACATCTTCCCGGTTCAGCCCAACTTCATCAGCGAGGGTCGCATAGTCGCCACCTACGTGGTGGAGAGCCTCAAGATGAAGAAGATCGCGCTGGCGTGCGAGCAGACAGATATCGGCTCTGAAGGACTACGCGGCGTGCAGGAGCAGCTGGCGAAGTATGGGATGGAGCCGGTAGAGGTCGTGAACTTCGGCGCCGCCGATGTAGACTTCAGCTCGCAGATTCTCAAGCTCATCCGGGCTAAGCCCGAAGCGGTGATCATCTACTCTACGCTAAAGCCTGCAGCCGGGTTCCTAAAGCAAGCCAAGGTGATGGGGCTTGAGGCTCAATTCCTGACCACCTATGTAAACGCCGACCCCGTCCAGATGCCGGCGCTCGCCGGCGAGGGCTGCGTGGGCCTGATCGCCCCGGGATGGGTGCCGGTACTTGGAACCGATGAGGATTCGGTGAAGTATCTTGAGATTTACCAAGCCACATACCCTAAGGAGATGCCGAGCGCGTTCGCGTCCGCGGGGTTCATCGCGGGCGAGGTGTTCTGCGAGGGCCTGAGGCGCGCGGGCAAGAATCCCACGCGCGAAGGCCTGATAGCTGCGATGGAGAGCATGCGTGACTGGGACGGCATCATGGCCAAGGGCATCACCTATACCCCGGAATTCCGGTCGGGCAAGGCCTCCATGTACTTCATGAAGTTCGTGAAGCCCAGGTTCGAAGAAGGATCGGTCGAGGTCATATCCGACTGGGTCAAGCTCAAGATATGAGGCTCGGTTGACGAGAATCGCTTGACGAAGACAGGAGGCCGGGCGGAAACGCCCGGCCTTCGCGCCCACGCTGCATCGGTGCCCCGCCATATCGCGCCGGGGCCCACGTCACCATTTCGCCAGGAAGGCCGCCATTTCATGCTGGATGCCCTCAAGCACACTCAGCTTAGGTATCTGTCGGATGGGTATGCCCAGTTTCGCCGCAACGTCCTTGAAGAGATCATAGGCGATTCTTCTTTTGACTCTGATCTCGCGCGGTCTTGCGCCGAGCTTCTCCACCGCATTGATGAGGCTATTCACGCAGGTCTGCACGTAGTCGTCGTGACTTTCTGTTTCTGTCGCGAGTATCATCTGTGTATCACGGTCTATCATGAGAAACATAACCGGGAAGTAGGGACGGGTCGTATCGTCCTTGCCAACGCATGCAGGCGCGTAGAACACATCAGCGTCCCACACGGCATCAGTTGCTGTGGAGGCATTCTTCGCCTTGGCAAGGCGCAATTCATCGATGTGGACCAGCTGCCCGAGGTCTTCTTCGGCGAGCTGCTCAGGTCGCAACCATTGGTCCTCCCATACGGTTTCCTCTCCGTGCCTATCCGCTACTCTTACCAGGTAGAGCCCCTCTTGGCACGACGAAAGCAGGTCAGCGTCGTCTTTTGCGCGAAGGCATACATCCACGGCCTGCTGCAGAATGAACGTCAAGAACACCGCTTGGTCCTCCGTGAGGTACCAAGGAAGGAATCCTGGCTCGTAGCTTCGGAATACCGGCCAATTGTGCTTGCCGCGGAAGGACAGACCCAGCTTGCGGATTACCTCCAAATCGGGCTTGTCCAGATCGCGCCGGCCCTGGAAAGTGGCCACCAGGCATTTCATGTCCTTGCCCATGTTGATGTCGTTGTAGTCATCGTCGCCTGCCAGAGTTTGGTTGAGCGAGCGCAGGCCCTCAGCGCCCAAGTAGGCCACCAGGCCCAAAAGCTGCCCGAGTTCTCCCACGACTGAGCAGTAGGCAACAGTGCCTGTGACGGGGTCGCGAACGCCGAATATGGACGCATCGCTCATCCAGGTCCAGGCTTCGATGGCCTTGAACCCATCGGCGACTCTGTAGAGCTCTCTCCACACGTCCAGAGAGGGAGAAGCTGGTTTCACAACGCCCACCCCAATTCCTGCTATCATGTCTAGCGTTCCGCGAACGCCGATGCGAGATTCGTTACTGTGCGTCTCCAATCTATCATTGCGCCCGCGCTGAGGTCAACTGCCTGGCGCGGAGCCTGGGTCGTAGGGCGATTCCGTAGTCAACCGGCTCTACCTCGTGGCGGAGCGCTCAGGCGGCAAAGTGGTGGGCAGGCCGTTCAGGCTGGTGGTGCATCGGTAGCGCGATTCGGACCACACTCGCGTGTGAATAGCGAACAGGGATAGCGAACTGTGGTTGGCCTCATTCGCTATCCCCTTTTGCTCTCCATGAGCTTTAGGAACACCTGTACCCAGTACGGATCGTATAAGATGCCGGCGTTCGCCTGGATTTCTTTGATAGCTTCGGAGGGCGAGATGGCGTCCCGATATGGCCTCACTGAGGTCATAGAATCGTAACTGTCGGCTATTGCAAGGATCCTGGCGAACACCGGGATGTCATTTCCAACTAGACTGTCTGGGTATCCGGATCCGTCAAATCGCTCGTGATGATGCCTTATGGCTTCGGCTATTCCTCCCAGGAACGCCACAGGCTGCACAATCGACTCGCCTATCACGGGGTGAGTCTTCATGATCGCCCATTCCTCATCCGTCAGCTTACCTGGCTTGGTGAGTATCTCTGGACTGACGGCTGTTTTGCCGATATCGTGAAGTTGCCCTGCCAATGATATTGATGCCAGATCCGGCGAGGCGCCCCAGCGTTCCCATGCCATAGCTGCCGCTAGGTTGCGCACTCTGAGCGAATGGCCCAATGTGTATGGTTCGCGAAAATCGAGTACATCTGATAAGTGTTCCAGACACTCCACGAGCAGCCCTCCGAGGCGATGCGACAGCGCCTCCAGGTCGGTGTGGCAGTCGCTGGCTGCGAGGCCGCTGTATCGCGGTACCGCGAGCTCTTTGGACATGATCACCAAGCCCGTATGGCGCCCGCTCGCGTCCTTAGGCAGAGAGAACATATCGCGGAATGTGCGTTCGCTCGTGGAATCCTTCGCGGCGGTCGTGAGGCTGCCTCTGTCGCTGAGACTTTCGGGCAGCTGATCGATGGCTTGCCGGATGAGTGCTGCAACGTGTCGAGTCATGGCGGCCAGACCTCCTGGTGCGTATGAGGACCGGTAAGGCGTGAAGTGAACCCTACGTCCGGGAGTTCCGATGGCTGGGATTTCCGGGCTTGGCGGGCAGGAAGAGCCTGTCGGGCGTTGTTCCGAAAGCCATCGCAATCTCTACTGCCATCTCGTAGCTTAAGCGGATATTGCCCCTCTCGAGTTCAGACATGTATTGCTTGGAGCGGCCGACTCTCGCTCCAAGTTGCTCTAGCGTCATACCGTGTTCCTGCCTGATCTGGCGCAATCTGTACATCTACGACATACAGCCCCCTACCTGCCCACTTAGCCCAGATTCTGCGCAACGTTCGACCCAATTCAAGTATAGTAAAGAAAATCTGTACTGTCAAGACGACACAGTAAAGACTTAGTTTACATGCGGGAGTCCAGACATAATGGACTAAACTATGAGGGGAGGTGGTTTCTGTGGACTTCGCCAGCCGCCTACGCCAGCTGAGGCGGGAAAAAGGCTTGACCCAGTCTTCTTTGGCCGGATGCCTAGGTGTGTCGAAGCAAGCTATCTCGAACTACGAGACTCGAGCCAATACCGCTCCTCAGGATGTAATGGAGCGTTTGGCCGACATATTCGATGTGTCGGTTGACTACTTGATGGGACGCTCGGATTTCCCGTACACATCGCGCGTTCGTGAACGCGAAGACGCCCGCGGTCTGCCGCCTGAAGTGCAGGCTGCGCTCGGAGGCCGGAGGTGGGACCAACTCAAGCCCCTAACCAGACGGATCATAGTGCGCGTCATTTCCCAGATTGAAGCGGAATTGGAGAATAGTGAACCGGAGAACGGCGAGTGACACGATGGGCGCTCAGCTACAGAAGCGCTCATTAGCAGGAGAATGGTGGCAATACACCGAAAATTCTATTCGTATGTGTAGGCGTGAATACGCACTTGGAGGACTGAACCATGAAGGAACAGAGCAAAGAGTCGAACACTGCCGCTGTCGCCGCGGCATCGTCGCCAAAGGCATCAAGGGAGCAAACCTCACGAGCTCAAGCCGGTTTTCCGCCTCCCAAGCACACTTCGTCGGAGAGAAGTATCGAATTCCAGAATCAGGGCCAGACGATCAGGGGAACTCTGCGAGTGCCGGATATCGAAGGCCGTATCCCGATTGTGGTAATACTGCACGGGTTTCATGGGCAACGCCATGAGATGCCTGTAGTCGGTACAGACGAGGCGCTCTTTCAGCGGACGGCGCGCGTTCTCGCTGAGCAAGGCTACGCCAGTCTCCGGATTGACTTTCGCGGGTCGGGCGAGAGCGATGGCGAATGGGTTGACACTACCGCCAGCGGGCAGATTTCCGATGCCCTGGCCACCGTGGACTACGTGAGCGGGCTGGAGATGGTTAATCCGAACCGAATTGGCATCCTTGGGATAAGCCACGGAGGATTAGTGGGCGCCTCCACGGCCGGAAGGGATCCGCGAATCGCCTCTGCGGCGCTCTGGGCGCCTTTGGCGAACGCGCCCGCGACATTCGCTAACCTATTTGGGGCGGACACAGTAACGGCAGGAGTGATGGGCGCCGATGACGATCTGTTTACTACCTCGCTTCCGTGGGGTAGCGTGATAACCCTGAAGAGCTCGTTCTTTCGCGACCTGTACACGGTTGATCCAGTGGCGGAGATCACATCCTACAAGGGCCCGTTGCTTATCGTTGTGGCCAAGAAGGACACTATCGTGTGGCCGCAACCTCAATCCGGAGAGATTTACCTTGCCTATCACCGTGGCAAGGGGGCATTGGTGCAGATCGATGCCGACCACAAACTCAATGCTCCGATTGGGCACGACAAGGTTGATGAAGCGATCTGCGCCACTGTCGACTGGTTTGTGGAGACGCTCTGAACTAGGTTTTGGGCAGGTGAAGCGATATTGATTGATGATGTAGTAGTCGGCCGCGCGTTGGAGGTTGCAGTGGATGCTGCCAAGACTGCCGGGGATGTGTTGGCGGCTATGATGGGGCAGAACAGAACCATTGCCTTCAAAGGCGAACGAGATCTTGTGACTGATGCCGACAGAGCTTCAGAGGAGATCATCCTGTCGACACTGCGGGCTGAATTCCCCAACCACGCGATTCGCGCCGAGGAGCACGGGCGGATTGAAGGGCGCGGGTCCGGAAGCGTCTACGAGTGGTTCGTGGATCCTCTGGACGGTACCACCAACTACGCTCACGGGTTTCCGTTCTTCTCTGTGTCTATCGGTCTGTGCGTAGGCGGCGCGCCTGCGGTGGGCGTGATCTACTCGCCCCTGACAGCGGAGTTATTCAGCGGACAACTGGGGCGCGGGGCATTCTTGAACGGGACTCGCATATCGGTGTCGAACACCAGCGACATTCTACATGCACTGGTAGCGACAGGGTTTCCCTATGATCTGTCCGATTCCCGAAGCAACAATCTGGACGTGTTCGCCCGGGTAGTCCCGCGGGTACAGGACATCCGCAGACTCGGCGCGGCTTCTCTGGATCTTGCCTACGTTGCATGCGGCAGGTTCGATGCATTTTGGGAACCAGGGCTTGCGCCATGGGACATGGCTGCCGGGGTCGTGATCGTCAGAGAGGCGGGCGGCGTTGTGACGGACTTTTCCGGCGGCCCCTTTACGCTAGGCGGAGAGCAAGTGCTGGCGACGAACGGCGTTCTTCATAGCGGCATGATGGAGCTGGTCGGCGGCTAAGCACGCGGTCTGCAGGAGAATGACGGCAACGCAGCGAAGGCCTTCACCGCAACGGATGACTGCATAGCAGCGCCAATACACATCTGGAGGTTTGGAGAATGAGAAGACGAAATGCGGCCTCGATTATTGCGGTTACAGTCATGTTTCTGTTAGCGCTGACCTCACACGTTCAAGCGGCTCTTCCGCCTTCCAAGTACATCGCTGTGGAAAGCGATGTGGAGTTCCAGAACCAGGGCCAGACGATCCGGGCAACCTTGGCGAAACCGGACGCTGAAGGACTTTTCCCGGTTGTTATCATCTTCCACGGGTTCAGCGGGCAGCGGCACGAGATGCCTGTTGTCGGCACAGAGGAGGCCCTTTTCCAGCGGACCGCTCGTGTGCTGGCCGAACAGGGTTATGCTAGCCTTCGCATCGACTTTCGCGGCTCAGGCGAGAGCGATGGGGAGTGGGCCGATACCACCTTCAGCGGCCAGATCTCGGATGCCATAGCCGCTGTGGACTACGCGTGTGCACTGGATGGGCTGGACCCCAATCGTGTGGGCGTCTTGGGCTTGAGCCAGGGGGGCCTAGTAGCTGCATCTACAGCCGGGAGAGATTCGCGCGTTGTCTCGGCCGTATTATGGTCGGCTGTGGCCAATCCGCCTGCAACCTACTCGGATCTACTGGGGACGGACGCAGTGACCGCCGGACTGACCGGAGGCGCTGATGACCTGGTTACCGCATCGCTACCCTGGGGCGCCACAACGGCTTTGAAGGCTTCGTTTTTCCGCGAGCTCTACATGGTCGACCCGGTAGCAGAGATCACCGCGTTTGAGGGCGCGTTGCTGGTCATCGTGGGCCTGACCGACACCATCGTGGCGCCGCAACCTCAGTCGGGGGAGATCTACCTCGCCTATCACCAGGGAGATGAGGCGCTGGTGCAGCTGGATGCGGACCACATGTTCGATTGCCTTGTCAGGCCGGAGAAGGTCGACGAGGCCATCTGCGCCACTGTTGAGTGGCTCGATAAGACGTTGTAGGCCTGTAGTCGGGCATGTGGGGAGTTGCAGGATATCTGGAGCCGGGGCCTGAACGGTCCCGGCTCGCTGCACGTCAATTGCGTGCAGCAGCATGACCTCGTGTTTCAGTTGGGCATAGCACAGGGGGAGCGTGCACGATGAAGGCTGG
>CAYYHF010000066.1:0-11132 GCA_964471415.1 uncultured Clostridia bacterium
CGACACATAGAGACAAAAGCGCCGTGAAAACCGACGAATCCTAAAGGCCAGCTAAACCCGCATTTCACAGCAACTTGCCAGCTCACAGCTGTATACATCCGCAGTGGGCATTCGCGGACGGGGTCAACGCAGACGAGCCGTTGCACCCTGCCCATATTCCTTCTCCCTCCGGGCGTCTATGCTCGCGGCCCAACTGAGGCCAACGCTGAAATAGGACTCTGCCCGATTCCCGAAGGCACCCCGGCAGGTGGCGCCCCGGTAGGTAGTTGACACCGTGTGCCTTCGGTCGTATATTGAAATTGGAACTCATACTGATTCAGTAGGAATTACCGTTGCGACCGGATTCGCAACGCGTCTGGAGCGCGTGGGGGCGGTCGAAGGACGAAGTGAGGTGAGGCAATGAAGCTCAGTTCGCGGACGGAATACGCGGTTCGGGCCATGGCGGAGTTGGCCCAGATGCATGGAGGCGGGCCGATTTCGCTGCGTGAGATCGCCGCGAGGCAAGCTATACCCGAGAAATATCTGGAGCAGCTCTTCCGGCAACTGCGGAAGGCCGAGCTGATAAAGGGAGTCCGAGGCGCGCAGGGTGGGTACTCGCTCGTGCGCGAACCTCACGAGATAACGGTGGGCGACATAATGCGCGCGGTGGACGGGCCGATAGCCGTGTGCAGTTGCGCTGCCGAGGGCGAGCAAGATGCGGACTGCGAACGGAAACCTCACTGTGCGGCGCACCCGGTCTGGGCCAAACTGCAAGACGGCATAGTATCTATTTTGGATTCCACGACACTCTACGATATGTTGGCAGACACAGTTGCACATGATGTGAAGGGCAACCGCGGAGGAGGGTCTTGAATGGACAGGGTCTATCTGGACAATGCAGCCACGACCCCTGTAAGGCGCGAGGTCTTGGAGGCGATGATCCCATATCTCACCGAGAAGTACGGCAATCCTTCCAGCGTCCACTCGTTCGGTCGCGAGGTGCGCTGCGATGTTGATCTGGCCCGCGAGCGCGTGGCCGCGGCTTTGGGCGCATTGCCTGAGGAGATAGTCTTCACCGCGGGCGGCTCTGAGGCCGATAACATGGCGATCAAGGGCGCAGCGTTGGCTGTTCGCGGCAAGAAGAAGCACATCATCACCTCGGCCATCGAGCATCACGCCGTTCTCCATACTGCGGAGAGCCTGAAACGCTTGGGATTCGAGGTTACCTACGTTGGTGTGGACGCCGATGGGCTTATAGATCCGGAGGATGTGCGCCGCGCCGTCAGGCCGGACACTTTCCTCGTTACCATCATGCATGCTAACAATGAGGTGGGCACTATCCAGCCCATTTCGCAGGTAGCGGAGATAGCTCATGAAGCGGGCGCGCTGTTCCATACGGACGCTGTCCAGTCGGTGGCGCATATACCTGTGGACGTGCGCGCCATGGGCGTTGACATGCTTTCGCTGTCCGGCCACAAGCTCTACGCGCCCAAGGGGATCGGGGCCCTATACATCCGGCGCGGCCTGCGGCTCGTGCCGCTGGTGAACGGGGGAGCTCAGGAACGAAAGCGCCGCGCGGGCACGGAGAATGTGGCCGGGATCGTGGGCCTGGGGGCGGCAATAGAGCTGGCCATGGCAGAGATGGACCAAATGGCGGCGCATCAGAGCATGTTGCGCGACAAGCTCATCGTGGGCCTTGCGGACCGCATCCCCCACGTGAAACTCAACGGGCACCCGACTCGTCGTCTGCCCAACAATGTCAACATGAGCTTTCTCTACGTGGAGGGCGAGTCGCTCCTACTTAACCTGGACATGAATGGTATAGCCGCCTCTAGCGGGTCGGCGTGCACATCCGGTTCGCTGGAGCCGTCCCATGTGCTTATGGCCATGGGCATGCCGCACGAGGTGGCCCACGGTTCAGTCAGAATGACCCTGGGGCGCTACACCACGGAGGCCGACATAGACCGGGTGCTCGACGTCATGCCGGGAATAGTGGCGAAGCTTCGTGAGATGTCTCCCGTCTACGAGAAGACAACTTGCGCGATCAAGGACATGTGCGCCAACGCGGATGCGTGCAAGGTCGCCCAATCATAGCCGCTTCGCCGATAGCAGGAGGTGTTGGAGTTGTACAGCGACAAGGTAATGGACCATTTCACTAATCCGCGTAATGTGGGCGACATACCTGACGCCGATGGTGTTGGGCAGGTCGGCAATCCCGTGTGCGGGGACATAATGAGAATCGCGATCAAAGTAGAGGACGGAATTATCCAGGACGTCAAGTTCAAGACGTTTGGGTGCGGGGCCGCTATTGCTAGCTCCAGCATGGTGACTGAGATGGTCAAGGGCAAGAGCCTAAAGGAGGCTTTGGACATCTCCAACCGGGCCGTTGCTGAGGCCTTGGGCGGGTTGCCTCCGGTGAAGATGCACTGCTCCAATCTGGCCGCCGATGCGCTGCACTTGGCGATCCGCGACTTCATCGAGAAGCGCGGCGGCGAGGAGTATGGCATAGACCCTTCCACCATCGTGGTGGAGGACGATCCTCACGGGCATGGCCGCAACGACGATGACGACGATGGCGGCAACGGCGATAGCGGGGCAGAGGGTGTCCAGGCATAGACTGGTTTACTCCGCTCGCACGCGGGGCATAATACGTTGTGCGAGGGGAGGGAACGGCCATCAGAAGGATTTGGAGAGTGCTGATCACAGGAAGCCTAATAGGCGCAGGTCTTGGCGTGCTCATGTTCATGAACTCGTCCCGCTCAGGCAAGAAGGTTGTGCACGAAGAAGTATCGACTGAGACTCCAACCGGCGCAGAGCGAAGGTTCAGTCGGACTGTCTCCAGGCAGAGGTCGTACGCTCAGCCGGTGGTGGAGGCGATGCAGTCGATGGGGCGGCGCTTCAGGGCCGGCGACGATCTGGACTGAAATGCCGGGAATATACGGACCGGCTTAGGACGCAGCGCGCCCAGGCCGGTCCCTTTGCGCTGTTGCGCTTGCGTTCCGGCGCCGGCGCGTGAGGTGCGAGAATGGCGCTGTCGAAGCATGCGGGGATCTTACGCTGGTTGGGCGCGGCGCTGGCCGCGGCGGCGCTGGCCCTGTTCGCCTATCGGGCTAGGCGTGCATTCATACCGTTCTTTCTGGCCATAGGAATCGGCTATATTATCAGTCCATTGGTGCGCATGGCGGAACTGAGGGGCGCGCCGCGCGTTGCCGCCATTTTCACCGCATACGTGCTGGTCGCGGCGGTGATCGGCTTTTCGTTGGCGTTTGTGCTGCCGCCTCTTGCAACGCAGCTCGACGAGATTGTGAGCTTGTTCACCCGGGATCCCCGAGCGGACGGCCTGGCTGCCGATTGGCGGCGGCGCTTGGAGTTCGCGCGGGAAGGCGCCGCGGCGCGCTTAGCGGCGGCGGCTGTGGATCGCGCCGAAGTCTACATAAGCGAGGTGGCGAGGGCTACCGGGCGCGCGGTGTCTCAGCTGATGTCCCAGCTGCTTGGCGTGTTGCTCGCGCCGGTGATAGCCTTCTACCTTACGCGCGATGTGGACAGCATCCGAGAACGGTTTGCCTCATGGCTTCCTCCTGCTTCAAGAGAGAGGATCATGAGCGTGATCACCGACATCGATCGAGCCCTGGCCGGGTGGGTCAGGGGGCAGGTCATCGTGTGCACTTTCGTGGGAGTGGCAACAGGCATATCCTTGGCTGTGTTGGGAGTGCGATATGCCCTTCCGATCGGATTCCTTTCCGGCATCCTTGAGATCATCCCCTACTTCGGCCCAGTATTCGCCATGATCCCCGCAGTTCTCCTGGCAGCCCAGAAGTCCACGCTCACGGCCATCATCGCCGCCGTGGCGTTCGTCACCATACAACAGGTGGAGTCGGTGGTCGTCTCGCCTAAGATCGTGGGAGAGTGCGTGGGCCTGCATCCTCTGGTCGTCATTGGAGCGCTCCTTGTGGGCGGCACTCTCTTTGGCGTTGTCGGCATTCTGCTTGCGGTGCCCGTCACCGCTGTGTTGCTCATCTTGGGCCAACATCTGCTTGTGGACGCAAACCGATAAGCCGTGGACAGTGTGCGCAGGAGAAAGCGTCACGCTTGCAGAAGTAATCTAGGTGACTAAAGCAGCGACTGCAGTGAAAGATCGAGATGGAAAGGGAAGAGAGCGATGCGGGCAGAGATAATCAACACCGGCGGGCTCACTATGATGGCGAGGTCGGATACGAATCACTGGGTGGTCATGGACAACAAACAGGACGGGCAGCCGGCAGCGGCCGCTACGCCCATGGAGATCTTTCTGTTCGGGTTCGGCGGGTGCTTCTGCATGACGGTGAAGTCCCTTCTGCTGAAGAAGAGGCTGGACGTGGGGAGGATGTCCATGTCCATCGATGCGCAGAGGGCGGCTGAGCCTCCTACCGTGTTCACCAAGATCCACGCTGAGCTCAAGTTCGAGGGCGGCGATGTCAGCGATTCCGATGTGAAGTGGGCAGTGGGGATGGCGCGCGAGAAATACTGCCAGGTTGGCGTGATGCTGGAGAAGGCAGTTCCCATCGAGGTCACGTGGGAGATTCGCGGATAGGCGGCCCGGCTGTGAATTGCGATGCCGCGAGCCGCGGGGCCGGCCGCGGGCGGCCCATTGTGTGTCAACCCCGGTTATGATAAGGTGATTTGAGAATCGGCGACAGTCCGAGCGGGCGGTCGCCGCGGCGCATTCAACGCTGTTCCGGCTGTGCAAGTGGGGGGTAGTCTGTGATAACTGACGAGCTGAGGCAAGCTTTTTTAGATTTCTTTACAACCAAGGGGCACAAGATAATGCCATCGGCGTCTCTGGTTCCGGCGGGCGATCCTACACTGCTGCTCACAGCTGCGGGAATGGTCCCGTTCAAGCCGTACTTCCTGGGCACGGCGAAACCGGACGATCTCCGAGTCGCGACTTGTCAGAAGTGTGTTCGCACAGGCGACATAGAAAACGTGGGGCGGACCACCCGGCATGCCACATTCTTTGAGATGCTGGGTAACTTCTCCTTCGGCGACTACTTCAAGACCGAGGCTATCACCTGGGGATGGGAGTTCGTCACCAGGGTGCTTGGATTCAGCCCAGAGCAGCTGTGGATCACGATCTATCTCGACGATGACGAGGCGTTCGAGATTTGGAACAAGATGGTGGGCGTTCCTGCCGACAGGATAGTCCGCAAGGGCAAGAAGGACAACTTCTGGGAGATCGGGGTGGGGCCGTGCGGACCGTGTTCCGAGATACACGTGGACCGCGGCGCCGATGTGGGTTGCGGATCTCGCGAGTGCGACCTCGACTGCGACTGCGGCAGGTTCATCGAGATATGGAATCTGGTATTCATCCAGTTTCACAGGGATGAGCAGGGCAACTACACGCCGCTTACGCATAAGGGGATCGACACGGGCATGGGTCTGGAGCGTGTCGCGGCGGTGCTTCAGGACGTCCCTACCATATTCGATACCGATGCGATGCGTGTGATACGGGACGCGGCAGCAGGCCTTGCAGGTGCGGCTTACGGTGGGGGCGGGCTGCCCGACATGGCTGTCAGGATCATCACCGACCACGCCAGGGCTGCTACTTTCATGGTGAGCGATGGCATACTCCCCACCAACGAGGGCCGCGGCTACGTGCTTCGGCGCCTGCTGCGCCGGGCTGCGCGTTTCGGCAGGCTCATAGGCATCAAGGGCGTGTTCATGCCGCAGGTGGCCCAGACGGTCATAGATGTGATGCATGGCGCCTACCCGGAGCTTGCGGCGGATCGCGAACGCATCCTGCGCACGATCCAGTTGGAGGAGGAGCGTTTCCTGGCGGCTTTAGACCAGGGCTCGGCAGTGCTTGAGTCGGTTATCGAGCGCGTTCAGTCGGAGGGCGGTTCATGTCTGCCCGGGGAAGACGCGTTCCGTCTGTATGATACATTCGGTTTCCCCTTCGAACTGACAGTGGAGATCGCCGGAGAGCGCGGTCTCACTGTGGACCAGACCGGGTTTGAAAAGGCCATGGAGGCCCAGCGCGAGCGGGCCCGGGCGGCCAGGGGCGACAATGCCTACCTCGACGACAAGTCTGAGAAGTACCATGCGGCGATCGGGGAGGCCTCCACTGAGTTCGTGGGCTACGACAGGCTCACCCAGCAAGCTCGCGTCACTGCCGTGGTGGGCGCCGATGGAGCGCCTGTGCAGTGCCTGGATGAGGGCGACGCGGGAGAAGTCGTGCTGGATCGCACGCCGTTCTACGCTGCTTCCGGCGGCCAACAGGCCGACACGGGGGTCATCATCGTGGGCGATGACGGCGATCACGCGCGCGCGCGCGCTGTTGCGCAGGTAGTGGGCGTCAGTAAGCCCCTGGGGGATGCCGTGGTGCATGCGGTGCGCGTGACCCGGGGAAGGCTGGCTGTGGGAGACGCGGCAACGGCCCGTGTGGACGCAGCGCGCCGGGCGGCGATCCGCCGCAACCACACAGCGACCCATCTGCTCCATGCGGCTTTGCGGCAGGTGCTCGGGCTGCACGTGCAGCAGGCTGGATCCGATGTGGACGATGCGCGCCTGAGGTTCGACTTCTCCCATTTCGAGGCCGTCCGCCCGGAGCAGCTCGCTTTGGTCGAGCGACTGGCGAATCAATGGGTGCTGGCGAACACTGTTGTGGACACCGTCTCAAGCACTGCTGATGAGGCTCGACGCATGGGCGCGATTGCGCTGTTCGATGAGAAATACGGCAGCATTGTGCGGGTTGTGCGCGTGGGGGATGTGAGCATGGAGCTGTGCGGCGGCACGCATGTGGCCCGAACGGGCGACATAGGGATGATCAAGATAGTGTCGGAGGGCGGCATCGCAGCCGGGGTTAGGCGCATTGAGGCTGTCACTGGCTTTGGGGCGCTGGACTATGTGAGTCGGATACACTTCTCTCTGCGCGAAGCGGCCGACCTGCTCAAGGTCTCCGAAGACTCCCTGGTTGACCGTGTTGAGCGACTTCTGCACGATGTGCGTGATCACGAACGCGAGGTGCAGCGCCTGACCCAACGTCTGGCGGCAGGCAGCATAGATTCGATCCTTGAGAGGCGTGTGATGGTGGGGGACGTGGCTGTTGTGGCGGCGCCGGCGGAGGTCGCCGATGCCGAGGGCCTGCGGAACCTGGCGGATCAGATCATGGACAAACTGGGCTCGGGAGTAGTCTTGCTGGGCGCCGTGATCGGCGACAAGCTGGGGTTCGTGGCGTCCGTCACACGCGATCTGGTGGGTCGGGGCTACAACGCCGGCTCGATTGTGAAAGAGGCTGCACGCATCGCGGGAGGCGGCGGAGGCGGACGCCCGGACATGGCGCAGGCGGGCGGGCGCGATGTGTCGAAGCTTGACGCAGCTCTGGCGGCCGGGGTCGATGCAGTGCGGGCGCGCCATGCGGCGCATTCCATGTAGAGGCATGGCCAAGACTATTACCAGCCCGAGGTGGTGTTTTCGATGACTGGGCAGTGGGATGAGACGGTCAAATACCCTGCTTTAGGAGCGGAAGAAGTTACGCCGGTCAGAAAGGTGCTGACTGAGGTGACGGCCGCGCTCACAGAGAAGGGCTATAACCCCGTGAACCAGCTCGTGGGTTACCTGCTCTCGGGCGATCCCACATACATCACGAGTCACAGGGGTAGCCGGAATCTCATCCGCAAAGTGGAGCGGGACGAGATCATTGAAGAGCTGGTTCGGAGTTACCTTCGCAAGTAGCAGGCAGGGATGGCCTAACTTCGCGCGAAGCAAGCGCCAACCTACCTTGACCGCGGCTGTACTGGTCGCGGTCATACTGGCTTTGGCGGCGAGCCGCGCCGTTGCCGCCGGTCACAGTCTGCCCGCTGAGTCCGCGGCTGAGCCTATGGTTTCCTCGGCAGTGCACCGCAGAGCCGTTATAATACTGGCAGACGGGTTCACGTGGGAGGGCTGCTGTGCATACGGAGGCCCTGCCCTCATCGGCCTGCTGTCGGCGGCATCGGTGGGATGCGCCAACACCCGGACGGCCGATGGAGGGCAATCCGTTTTGTCGGCATGCGCAACGCTGGGAGCGGGGCGGAGGATGACCGCCCCCGACTCGGCAGGTTACTGCCTCGGGCTAGATGAGAGCATGCTGGGAGAGACCGCCGCGGATATCTACCATCGACGTACAGGGGAACCGCCGGTTCACGGCCAGCCGCCGCCACCGGGCGGACAGGCTGTCGGAGTTGGCGCTCTGCCTGCGACTGCTGTGGTATGTATCGCTCGGCCCGAGCTGGAGAGGGCCAACGCCCAATCGCCCTACCGGGGAAGGCCCGGTCTTCTGGGGGAGTCGCTCAGGCGTGCCGGCTTGTTCGCCGCCGCCATCGGCAACTCTGACGACCGCGCCCTGATATGTCGGCCGGCTGTGCTGGTGGCCATGGATTCCAGGGCCGCGGTAGCCTGGGGCGATGTGGGAGCAGCCACCGTCCTGCCCGACCCCGGCGCGCCTTTTGGCATGGCGAGCAATATCGGCGCGATCGCGGCGTCTGTGTCGAGCATCGCTTCCGCCATCGACTCTTGCGCGCTGCGCGCTGCTCTGGCAGTGGTGGACATGGGGGATTTCGCCCGCCTGGCTAGATACGCGGCCAATTTGTCGCCCGAGGCTTTCGATGCACAGCTCAGATCATGCTACAGTCGTCTTGACGCACTCTTGGCGGGGTTAAGCCAGGCTCTCGGTCCGCCCTCGCGGGAACTCGCCTATGTGCTGGTGTCGCCGTCTTCTGCGTCAGGGTTGGCGCCCGTGGCCATCGCAGGCTGGTCGTATGAAACCGGCCTGCTCACAAGCCCGACTACCCGCCGGGCGGGTCTCGTGGCCAATCTGGATCTGACGCCTACTATCCTTGCGGGGCTGGGTGTCGCCCCGGCATGGGAGTGCGATGGCGCCGCCATGCTACGGGCGGCCGGCACGCCTCGGCGATCCGGGGTCGTTGCGCCGGTGGGCTGGACGGGGCTGACAACCGAGCAAAGCTGGGCCTCGATGGGCCATGTAGCGGCTGCAATGCGCTTGGAACAGACTCTTGTCCGGGCGGCGCAGACGCGGGGACCCGTCATCCGAGTGTTCATCGGCCTCCTGGTCGCAACGGTCCTGGGCATGCTGGGTGTGATGGCTCTCGGCCGCCGCGCGCCCAAGTGGGCGATTCTGCTCGTGCGAAGATTGCTCGTTGCCGCCGGCGCCGCGCCCCTTCTGCTGCTGGCCGGTCCGATGATCGGAGCGCTGGGCACGGCAGGGTCCATAGCGCTGCTTTTGGGTGGGTGCGCGACAATCGCTATCCTGCTGGGGCGCGTGTCCGGTTCGGCCATGTGGTCTGTGGCGCTGCTTTCCGGGGCGACAGCGGCGTTCATTGCCGCCGATGCGTTTGCCGGGGGCTGGCTCGCATCCGCCAGTCTCTTGGGACATTCGGCCGTCCTCGGAGCAAGGTATTATGGAATCGGCAACGAACTCATGGGTGTGCTGGTGGGGGCGGCCGCAGTGGCCGGAGCGGCGGTGTCAGGTCGGGCCTGCGTATCGGGGCTGGCTGTGGGCGCGGCCATGGCGATGCTGGGACATCCGCGGATTGGGGCGAATTTCGGCGGTATGATATCGGCAGCAGTCGCCTTCCTTGCCATCGCGGCTATTGGGATTGCGCGCGGATCATCCTCGCGCAATTCGAATCGCGCGCGGCGCTGGCAGTGTTGGCATCGCTCTAGGCCGGTTGCGCTGATAGGCCTCGCACTTGTCGTGATAGGAGTCTGCGCAGCGTTGATACTGCTGGACGCGCACAGCCCCGAGCAGGCATCGCACATCGGCCGGGCGTGGCGCTCGCTGACGAGGCGGTCTGACGGATCCGGGCAACTGACGGCGATCGCCCTACGCAAACTGGGCATGAACATCCGTCTTCTGAGATACACAGCCTGGACGCAGGTGCTTATGGCTTTCCTGATCACACTGGGGGCCATGGCGGCCTGCTCGCACGGTGTCTTCACAAGGTTCAGGCGCGATCATTTTGGCCTTTACGCTGCTTTCATGGGCGGGCTGGCAGGAGCGCTGGCAGCGATGGCGGCGAATGACTCAGGCGTTGTGGCCTGCGCCACACTGGCAATGATGCCTGCGCTGGCAACGCTGGGATATGCAGCCGATGAACTCGGGGCGGGCCGCACGTGATAGGCGTAGCGCGAAGTCGGTTCGGGTCGCAGACCCATTCTCAACAAGGCCGGGGTTGGCATAATAGATGGTGACATCGCTGAGAGCCTTGATGGACTGGGCATAGACAACGCTGTCGCATGAACGCGAGTGTGAGTGACGAAGTCCTTCGAAACCTTGCAGGAGAAAAGCGTTGCTCATAGAAGAGTGATTTTCAAAGCGCGGGGTGCGCGCGAGAACCGGAGGCGGCGGGCAAGTCGCTGAGGTAGCGCACCGATTGGTGTTGACGCTCAGGCGTGAGTGTGGTGTAGGAGGGCGTATTTTGGTTCGGATTGGGCTCGACGTTGGAGAAGCGCGAATCGGCGTGGCTGTCAGTGACGAGCTGGGCATAGTCGCTCTGCCGCATACAGTGATCCTGAGCCGTGGATGGGATAGCGACATAGCCCGCGTAGGGCAGCTGGTTTCGGAGGTTGGCGCCGGGGAGATCGTGGTGGGCCTTCCTAGAAACATGAACGGCACGCTGGGTCCCGCTGCCAACCAGGTTCTGGAGTTCTGCCGACGACTTGGCGAGGCTGTGCCCGTCCAGGTTGTCACATGGGACGAGCGACTCAGCACTGCGCAGGCGTCGAGAGTACTGATTGAGGCCGATCTGTCGCGCAGACGGCGGCGCGATGTGATAGACAAGACGGCCGCTGCGATTATACTCCAGGCTTATCTGGACAATGTATCATCGCGGGGCTAACTGGGGATGATCCCGGTGCAAGCAACGCAGAAGCCGTTGCTGACAAGATTGGCGTTCTGTGCGGGCACGGTCCGCGCTTACTCACCTCAGAAGGCTGCAGGGAAGCGGCCTTGTCCGGGGAAACCAAATTGGGCCAGATTGGAGTGATCAGCATGCCAGACGAGGAGAGCGTCATTACTCTCGTAGAGGAAGACGGCAAAGAGACTGACTACGCAATCGATGAGATCATCGAGATTGACGATGCCAAGTATGCAGTGCTCATTCCCGTAGAGTGCTTCG
>CAYYHF010000067.1:0-11108 GCA_964471415.1 uncultured Clostridia bacterium
TGTGGTCGGATGCGACATGCCGTTTCTGTCTGCTCCTCTGTTGCGATACATGGCCATACGGTCGCGCGGGTTTCAGGCTGTGGCGCCGCGGCTCGGACCCGAAGCGGCGCTGGAACCTCTGTGCGCCGTCTACTCGTGGTCATGCGTCTCGCATATCGATGCCATGCTCGCGCTTGGGCCTAGGAAGGTCACGAGGCTGTTTGACATTGTGCGTACTCTCTACCTGGAGCGGGAGGTCTGCGAGGCATTCGACCCCGACTTGCGCTGCTTCTTCAACGTGAACACCAGGCAGGACTTAGCAGAAGCGGAGGCTACATTGCGTCTGAGTTGCCGGCTTGTGTGAGGCTGCCGGGTGGTCCGGAGTTGCGGCGCATGAACCCCAACGTCATCAGGGCGCCGCCCAAGGCCAGGTTGAAGTAGTAGGTGATCATCCGCCACACGGCCACGAACAGACCCAGTGCAGCCCTGGGAACTATCGAGTTGAATAAGGCGGCGAAACCGAGTTCCGCGGCGCCGCTGGATCCCGGCGTTGGGGCGTAGGCGGACGCAAGGTAGAAGATAATGGTTACCCCCATGGCCTGCACGTATGGCGTCTTCAGCCCGAGGCCGGTCAGAACCACGGCTGGGATGAGCATTGTGGCTATCCAGGCCGCATAGCTCAGGATCAACACAGCGGCCAGCGCGGGTTTGCGGTTACTGATGAACTCCTGCAGGGCTTCGCGGAACCCGCGCAATTCCTGATCGATTCGTTCGAGAACGGCGTCGAGGGTTTCGGGTTTGAAGAAGCGCAACGTGAACCTGTTGCGCACAGCCGGCACCACGAGAACGCTGATCTTCTCCGGCTTGAACACCAGATACAGCGAGAATAGGAATACGGCTATGTACAACGTTACGCCCACTGCCAGAGCGATATCCATGCCCAGCGGCAGGCTCCACTGGTTGCGCGATAGCAGGAGCGCCACAGACGCCGCCAAGCCCAAACTGACTCTGGCAAAGGCGTTCATGATGGCCTTCACGGCCACAACAGCGGTGGACTGCCCTGCGGTAAGCCCCTTGTCGATGAGCAGATATGCTTGGACCGGCTCGCCGCCTGTGTCGAATGGGGTGACATTGCATACGAAGGCGCCCATCACGGAAATACGCATTCCTTCCATAACGCCCAAGCTGCCGCCGAGCGAGTGGACCAGCGCCCTCATGCGGAGCGAATCGAAGAGCCATGTCAGCACGACCAGCCCCGCGGCTATACCCAGCATGAGCGGGTCAACATGTGCTAGGTCGCGCCAAGCATGGACGCCTCCGCTTATCTTGACCAGCGTGAGCAGTCCAAGAATACTGAATATGATTGCCGCGAACGCGCCTCGTTTCAGCTGATCCGGGCGCTTTCCGCCGCTTCTATCGGCCAATGGGAGCCACCTCCCAACTCATACCGCGAAACGAAACCCATTATACCATACGTTTTCGGCGGCAGTGCAGTTTCCGGCTACGTCCTAGTCAAATCAAGCATTTCCCGGGAGACGGACAATCCTGGTTCCGCAGCGACCCAGGACGGCGTCTACGGCATGTGCCAGCGAGGCGATGATCGCGACCTTCCCGCCGCGGTCCATGAATCGTCGGCACGCTTCCACTTTGGGCCCCATGCTTCCTGCTCTGAAGTGGCCTTCCCGCTGGTAGCGCGTGAGTTCGCCCAGGGTGACGGTTCCTAGGTCGCGCTGATCCGGTGTGTTGTAATCGAGTGCCACATGGCCCACATCAGTCAGTATCATGAGAATGTCGGCCTCGACATCGCGGGCGACACAGTCCGCTCCGAGATCTTTGTCGATCACTGCTTCTATTCCCTCGTAGTACCCATCGCGTTCGACAACCGGTATGCCTCCGCCTCCATTGGCGATCACGATCGTGCCAGCGCGAACTAGGGAGAGTATTGCGTCTCGTTCGACTATCCTTATTGGGTCCGGCGATGCCACAACCCTTCGCCAGCCGCGTCCGGCATCTTCAACCCACGTCTCGCCGGCGCTTTGCATGCGGCGGCGCGCATAGTCTTCTGTATAGAACGGCCCCACAGGTTTGGTGGGATTTTGAAACGCAGGATCGGCCGGGCTCACAACCATCTGGGTCACAACTGTGGCGACTGACCTCACCATGGATCGGCGCGCAAGCATCTTGCCCAAAGACTGCTGGAACATGTAGCCGATCTGTCCTTGGGATTGGGCTCCGCACACATCCAGCGGCATGGCCGGCACCTGGTTGCGCCCTGCCTCCTGCTGGATGAGGATGGCTCCCACCTGTGGGCCGTTGCCATGGGTGATGACAACGCGGTAGCCACGGGAGATGAGTTCAACGATCTGGTCCGCGGTAGACTCGACATTCTTCAGTTGCTCCAGGATAGTGCCTTCCTGTCCGGGCTGGAGAATGGCGTTGCCGCCCAGCGCGATCACGATAGTCTTGTCAGCTGTCAACAGTCAACACTCCTGTCATGTAGCTTGCGCGCAAACACTGTGCTGCCCATCACCAACGTTGCGTTCACCTCGAGCGTTTCAGCGTCGAGCAGGACGATGTCGGCATCCATTCCAGGCTGGATCCGGCCCTTTCGACCGGCCAGGCCGATGATGCGCGCAGGGGTAGATGTGGCCATGGCGATGCTCGCGGGCAGCGGTATGCCGGCGAACTTGACCATGTTGCGAACAGCGGCGTCCATCGTCAACGTGCTGCCCGCCAGAACGCCCGAGTCGAGCCGCGCGGCGCCGCGCGTCACAATGACGTGCTGACCGCCCAGCTCGTAGTGGCCGTCAGGTAAGCCGGCGGCGCGCATGGCATCAGTGATCAGCGCCGTGCGCTCCGGCCCCTTGGCGATTGCCACCAGTCGAACCGCGACCGGGTGTACGTGAACGCCATCGGCAATGATCTCGCACGTGAGCTCAGGGTGGGCCAGGGCGGCGCCGACAACCCCCGGCTCTCTGTGATGCAACCCGCGCATGCCGTTGTAAGTGTGGGTTACGTGGCGCAAGCCGGCTCTGACTGCCTGGTCCACATCGCCGCACAAAGCTCCCGAGTGGCCGATTGACGGCACTACTCCGCAAGACGCCAAAGCCTCCACGATCGGGACGGCGCCGGGCAGCTCAGGCGCCACAGTCATGATACGGACATGCCCGTTGCCCGCTTGCAGGATCTGATCGAGGATTGCCTGATCGGGGCGGGCAAGGCCTTCCTCAGGTTGGGCGCCTTTGAAGTCAGGGCTCAGAAAAGGCCCCTCTACGTTGACGCCCAGCACCTGAGCGCCTTGACGCGCTCGCTGCGTTGCCTGCCCCGCCTGCACAGCCTCTGCCGCCTGCGCCGCGTTGCGCGTTGCGGCTAGCATCTGGTGGATCGGGCATGACATCACTGTGGGAAGGAACCCCGTCACGCCGTGCGCTGACGCGTACTGGGCCATGCGCGAAAGGGCCAGAGGGGTTGCGTCCATGGTATCCGAGCCCGCCGAGCCGTGTATGTGCAGATCAATGAATCCGGGCGCCACGATGGCGCCGCGCGCGTCCATTATGGTGGAATCGGGGTTCCGCTTTATCAGGTCGCGGGTGGGCCCGACTTCGGCTATCGTCGACCCGCGTATCAGCACGGCCGTGTCAGGCGCAACGGCGGACGCAGACACGACCGCTCCGCCGGATATCAGAAGTGTAAAATCCAATCGCCTGATCCCTCCCGCCATCGCGGTCATAAGAACGAAATTCCTCGTGGATTCCGGAAAACCTGCCTCAGCGTATGAGCCGAAGAAGGGCGCCGAACGCCCATGACAAGCCGGAAAGCCCCAGGCTGATTAGGAGCATGGATGCAAACGGAGCGATTACGTGAGGGGTCATGATGTCTCCCGGGAGACGCCCGAACCACGAGAACGCGCCGGGGAAACGCACGAGCATGAGCCCGATCAAGAACATCATGCCGCCGATTTGAAATAGGGCCGCGCCTATCCGCTGAGCCACGGTATCCACCTCCGAAAAAGATGCGGCCCGAAGCCTCCTACACGGGGTTGCCAGGGCCGCGCTGAGTCTGCCGCCGAATTTGGAATAACGGGATATGATTGCTGCCTGAAAACGAGGTCGCGGACAGACTACTTGAGAACGTAGAGTATGCCTATGGTGCCGGGACCACAGTGACTGCCTACCACGGAGCCCGCAGGCGTTTCCAGTATCTCCTTCATTTCGGGCATGATCTCGCGGATGCGCTGCGCCATGTAGACTGCGTCTTCATGCACCCCGGTGTGGGTGAGAAAGACTCTGTCCGTTTCAGCCAGGCCTCGCTGGACGTCTTCTGCGAAGCGGTCCAGCATCCAGTCGAGCGATTTCCTGTTCGGACCTCTGACTTTGGACGCGACTATCATGCCTCCGTCCACTACCGATATGACCGGTCGAATCTTGAGCACCGATGACAGCAGCGCCTGGACACCGGTACATCTTCCGCCCATGTGCATGTAGTCGAGACGATCGATCTTAAACGATGTTCGCACTTTGGGACGGGCCGTCTCCAGCGCTGCCAAGACTTCGTCCATTTGCTTGCCCTGCGAAACCAAATCGCACGCATACAGAACTAGGTTGGCTATCCCGGTTGAAAGATTCGCCGAATCGAACACGCGCACCTGTCCTTTGGGGAATGTGTCGGCTGCCAGAGCGGCGTTCTGAACAGAAGATGAGAACTTGCCGGAGATACCTATGTACAGAGCCTGGCTGCCGTCTGCAGTGGCCTCCCCGAACACCGACCGGAACACCGCCGGGCTGGGACTTGAGGTCTTGGGCAACTCCCCCTTCTCTTCTACCAACTCAAACAGACGCTGTGTGTCTATGTCGATGCCGTCTTTGTATGCGTCTTGGCCGAAAATCACCGTGAGCGGCACGACTGTCAGCTTGTAGCGGGCAATCAGCTCCCGGCTGAGGTCAGCGGTAGAGTCGGTGATGATGGATATGCTTGCCATATCGTTATCCCCCCAATTGTCGATATAATGTAGCGGTACTCGACTAAGCCAATATTACCACTTCTCAATAGACGCGGCCAACATCCGTAATCCAGTGATATACTGAGCGAAGGGGTGTACTCTTCATGCTGATAATGGATGCTCATTGCGATACGCTGATGGATATCGCCGCCGGTCGCCGCCGCCTTGCCGAGCGGGGTAAGGGCGGGCACGTGGATCTGCCCCGCATGATGGACGGGGGAGTGTCGGCCCAGGTTTTCGCTGTCTATGTTGAACAGGAGTATCTGCCGGGTGCAGGAGCCAGACAGGCACTGCGCCTTGTGGATGCGTTCTACCGCGAGATAGAGGATAACAGCGACTCGCTTGTACTTGCCGTGAGAGCCAAAGATGTGGAGCGCGCCCGGGCCGAAGGCAAGATAGCCGCATTCCTCAGCATTGAAGGCGGGGAAGCTCTGGATGGCTCGATTGAGCTTTTGAGGATCTTCTACAGGCTGGGCGTGCGTCTCATGACGCTCACCTGGAGCCGCAGAAACGAGCTTGGGGACGGCGCCTATGAGGAAGGTACGCGAGGCGGGCTCACTCGCTTTGGGACGGACGTGGTGCGCGAGATGGACAGGCTGGGAATGGTGGTCGATGTTTCGCATCTGTCCGAGGCCACCTTCTGGAGCGTGATGCAGGTGTCGACGAAACCCGTCATAGCATCACACTCCAACGCCAAGGCACTGTGTGAGCATGCGCGCAACCTCAGCGATGAGCAGGCTCGGGTCATAGCCGACAAGGGCGGCGTGGTCGGCGTGACTTTCGTTGGCCCGTTTCTGGGCGAGGGCCGGCAGTCAGTTGCGGGCGTGGTGGATCATATCGACCATTTCGCCGGGATCGTAGGCACTTCGCACGTTGCCCTCGGGTCGGATTTCGATGGAGTATCCGATAGTGCTCTGCCTTTGGGATTGCCGGACGTGTCGCGCGTGCCGGCAATCCCCGAGGAGCTGGCCCGAAGGGGATACTCTGACTCAGCCGTGCGGCAGATAATGGGCGAGAATCTCCTGCGGGTCGTCGAGAGCGTCATAGGCTAGCTCTACTCCCAAAGGCTGCCTTGCTGCAGCTCGGGGCCTTGTGCTCCCGCAGCCTGCCCGGCGTTGGTCCGGTGGGCCGCATCGCGGATGCGCTCAATGCTTTTAGAGAAGTAGAACGGATCGATTTCGAATCCGATGAACGCCATCTGAAGATCGGCACAGGCAATCGCCGTGTTTCCAAGGCCCGAGAAGGGATCTAGGACCAGGTTGCATCTGTCCAGTCCGTGTAGCTTGATGCACATTTGGGGCAGCCTGGGCGGGAACGTGGCGGGATGGGGGCGCTCGTCCTTGGCGCGCGTGATGGTCTTGTAGGGGATGAACCACGTATTGCCCCGACAGCGCAGGTCAGACAGGTCGCTGCGCTTGGCGGTCCACCGGGCGATGTTGGACTTGTCTTGATACGGCACTCCCACTGCCGTTCTGTCAAGCGGAACGTTCCCGCTGCGAGTGAAGTGGAAGATGTACTCGTGGCAGTCGTTGAGAAACCGCGGGCTGTTGATGGGCTTGTAATGGCCCACTGCTATATCGCCCTCGATGCCTGGATAGTCGCCCACATCCGACTTGGAAATGGCGATCGACTTTACCCAGTGTATGGTGTTTTGCAGGACGAAAGACTCTCGCAGCGCATCGGCGACCTCAAAGGGGACCCACGGGTCTGTGGGCTTGGAACCCACGTTAAGGAAGAATGAGCCGGAGGGGGCGAGGACCCTTCGGACTTCGGCGGTCCAGGCAACGGTCCAGTCGAGGTATTCGCTGCGCGATATCCGGTCATCGTAGCTTCGGTAATCGATGCCCAGGTTGTAGGGCGGTGATGTCACCACCACATCCACCGACTCCGGAGGCAGTAACTGGGCCATACCTTTGATGCAATCGCAGTTGTAGATCGTCAGCGCGCCTTGGCCCGAAGCAAGCTTGACTTCAGTTGGATCCATACATTTGCTCATGTAGACGGCACCTCTCTTGTGTGGAAGGAGAATCTCGTGTGCACAGCATCAACGGCCCGGACGGCTCGGATTGGCGCGAGCGGACTCGGTTGCTCATCGGCGCGAGCGGACTCGAAAACCTGGCGCGCGCCAAGGTGACCGTTGTGGGCCTAGGCGGCGTTGGCTCCTACTGCGCCGAGGCGCTGGCTCGTGCGGGCGTAGGCTCGCTCGTGCTGGTCGATGGCGACTCAGTGTCGCCGAGCAACCTAAACAGGCAGATAATCGCGCTTTCTGACACTATTGGGCTGCCCAAGGCCGAGGTGATGGCGGATCGAATCCGGCGCATCAATCCCGCGTGCGTTGTTTCACCCAAGGTGATGTGGGTCAGCCGCGACAACGCGACTGGCTTGCTTTCGCCGGAGCGCGGGCGCGTGCACTGCATCGCGGACGCCATCGACTCGATCCCGGCCAAGCTGGACCTGATAGAAGCATGCCTCAAGTCGGGGGTTGACATAATCTCGTCGATGGGCGCAGGCAACAGGCTCGATCCCACTAGGTTCAAGGTGGCCGATATCTCCCAAACGCATGCGTGCCCCATTGCCAGGGCAGTCAGGCAGGGGTTGCGCAAACGCGGGATAGGGAGCGGGCTGACAGTGGTGTTTTCGGACGAACCTCCCGTCCTGCATCGGCCCGGCCCCGTGGGCAGCATATCTACGGTTCCCGGCGCCGCAGGACTCGCCATGGCCGGCGCGATCATACGAGCCCTTGTGTCGGCGCCGCGCGAAGGCTGAGTCGAGCTGAGCGAGGACTGCATCTATTCCGCTCGCACCTCTCGCAACTGCCACTGGGCTTGCTGAACCATCCCTGTGGTCGAGTCCACCAACTTTTCGTCCAGCCAGTAGAGCAATACCCCATCGGTGGATCTGTATATCCAGGCGCGCTTGTACTTCGCGCCCCATTCGAAGATGGCGACTACGGAAACACCTTCGGGGGTTAGTCCCACATGTCCAACCTCCACAGTGCTGCCTGTGATCGGATCGTATCCGTCCAGTCGCTCACCGCTGCGCAACCTTGCGAGGTTGGCGCGGGGAACCCAAAATCCGCCGGCCAGAAGACCGGCGCCTGAGTAGACCGTCATGGTCTGGTCTTCCTCATGGCCGCTGAACACCCGCTTTACTCTGGCCGCGGACCAGTTGCGCGCGACCGATGTTATCTCCACCTCAAGCACGGCTGGGATCGGGATGTTGGGTCCGCCCACAGGAGTCCAGGTCTGGATGGTTCCCTGGTATGTCAGTTTAGTGCCCTGTGTAACCCATGAGGGTGTCACGCCGCTGTCCCACGGGGACGTGATGTAGCGCATAGATGCGAATTCCGCGACTGACAAGTGCACAAGACGATGGTCTGTGAGCACCATCCATTGGGCCTGATACAAAAGCAAGCCGGTGGCGCTGTCAAAAAGCCAGGTAAGGTAGCGTGTTGGGCTTGTCTGTACGGAATCCAGACGCAGAGCCGAGTGGACCTTTCCTCCGACCTCGAACTTTACCGCCTCAATGGACACATCCGCCCCGGATCGCTTCGCCGCGTCTCGGAGCGCGACCGGGTTCACCCAGAACTCGCCTATACCCGCAAACGCGCTGGACGAACCATCGTTCCAGGGGACCATGAGATCGCCGATGAAGACCGTGGAGGAGGTGGCTGAGAAGCGCGATGCCAGCGCCACAACGTCCGTTCTCACTACGGCTGGGGCCGCGGGGCTCACCTGATCCACGCGGATTATGGGCGGCTTCGCAGTGTCGTTTTCGGCGGTGAAAGGGTTCTCGACAGTCGCCGATGAAGTGCGGTAGTATACCCGGAGTCCTTCGCGAACCCATGCCGGCGCCTGAAGGCTCTTGGCCTCAGGTATGAGATCCACGGCGGAGTCGGCCTCAGCTGTACGCTCCATCGAGCTCGCTGCACGCGAGCCGATAGGCGCGTAGAGAGCGGCCAGGCTTGGCGGCATGTTCACGAGACACAATGACAGCGCTACACAACATGCTAGTGCATATCGAGATCGACGCAAGGCGTTATCCTCCCATCGAGAGCCGCTTACAAGGCTCTGACTAACCTCCTAATTCAGCAGAGGCTCAGCGTTTTCCTGCTGTTTTGAGTCGGCACCTGTCGCACGGCTTCGCCGACATGACAAGCGCGATCCGGAACATGAGCCGTTCGGGCGCGTCCAAGCAATGTAGAGGCATGATCAGCCGTCAACGATGGGGAGGGGAGTCGTCTTGAAACTGCGCAAGCTAATGGGAGCACTCAGTGCAGTCATCATCATTGCCGTCTTGGGCGCCGGATGCGGGTCTTCGGTCGGCGCCGGAAGCATACAGGGATACGTTGTGCAGAACGCACGAGCAAGGTCGCTTGACGGGTCAAACCAAGAACAGGGAATCGCGGTGCTGGCCGCCATTCCCAAGGGTCCTGACTACGTGGGCCTGGCGGGGGCGTGTGTTCAGGCCGTAGGCATAGATCGTCCTGATCAGTTTGCGCAGACCTACTCGGGGTACAATGGCCGTTTCTTGCTAACCGGACTGAAACCCGGGCGATACCAGGTAACGGTGACCCATACGCGTTTTCTCGATACCTACACCAGCGATTGCTGGGTGAACGCTGGACAGACCACCAACATTGGGGGAGCGCCTCTGGGGTCGCTGCACATACTGTCGATCGGAATAAACAGCTATGCCAATCCAGCGTTCGATCTCGCCTATGCAAGGCCTGACGCGGAGCTGATTGCAGAGATTCTGGGGCAGAAGAACCTACTCGTCAAGCAGACTAGGACTCTGTACGACCAGTGGGCCACCAAGGCAGGCATTCTGAACGAGATACGCTTCATGGGTTCCGAGATGATCGAAGGAGATACCTTCATAATGTTCTTCTCGGGCCATGGGATGCAGTCCGGTGCCAACGAGTATATCGTTCCCCACGACTTCAGCGGATACATAAGCACGGCGATAAGCGATCAAGAATTGAATAGCGCCATAAACGCATACATTCGTGCCTCGCGCATGGTATTCATATTCGACTCGTGCCATTCAGGCGGGATGTACAGGAGCCTCGCTCAATCGCTTCCCGCTGGATGCCAACGTTCGACCGGTTTTGAGATTATGGCGAGAAACATAGTCGGGCCGGGCAAGATCGTGATCGCCTCGTGCGACAAGGACGAAAACTCGTACGAGCTGCCGGAGTATGGTCACGGGCTCTTTACGAGATGCCTGACTTGGGGCATGACCAGTCCATATCCTGCCGACAGAAACAACGACCACAGCATCGACACGGAAGAGGCATTCTGGTACACAGAGTTCCATGTGAAGGACCAAGCGCAGAAGCGGGGCCTAGTCCAGACGCCCCAGATATACAGGGGAGATCCTGGATCCGAATGGGTGTGGTATCTGTTCGCGTTCTGACCCCATGCTGATAACCGCACATCATACGCTATACGCTGCCCTCGCGCCGGCAGGTATGCACACTGTGATGTGCGCTCCCCATCGAGCGGCGGCGCTAGCGGTCGCGGCCTGCGGAGGAAGACGAGGGAGAACTCCTGCGCTGCGCGATGAGGTAATACTGGTATGTTATGACGGCCACGAGGGCCGACACGATGTACGGGAGGTCCTCGGCAACGGCGAGCGACACTGAGTGCCCTTTAACTGCGCCTCCTAAGCGCCCGGTCATCTCGCCGTCTTCCACGTACAGGTCCACATCGAATCCGATTACGGGGCCGCCGCATCGGCCGGTAATGCGGTCGGTTCCGCGTATGGTGATGTCCGCTCCATCGATGACGCCGCCCATTCGGCCGTGCACGCAACTGCCTGATGAATCGGTGAAGCGGGCATCCAAAGACCTGCCTATGATCTCTCCGCCCACGCGCCCGGCTATGCGTCCGGGCGGGGGCTCAATTTCGAGGTTGAGATCGCCGCCGAGAACGGCGCCGCCTATTCGGCCTGAAACACTGGTGGGCGTGGTCATGCACGACACGCTGTATCCGCCTATCACGCCGCCCACCCTGCCGTAGATTGATTGAATCGCCGCGCATACTCGTGACTTCAGTCGTGAGTAAGCGGCGACATGTGTTGCTCAAGAACTGTCAGAATAGCCTGCAATTGCTTGTACCTATCCAAA
>CAYYHF010000068.1:0-11058 GCA_964471415.1 uncultured Clostridia bacterium
CGTCCACACGGGATATCGGACCATGCTGCCTAATCGCGTTCACAACCAGCGACATATTGATGTCGCGGATCAGCCGCCTATCACCGGTTCTCAGAGTCCTGTTCTTCAAAGACGACCATGCCTCTCTTCCCGCATATCAATATCGACGCGATCACGATATTATGGTCTATGACTGCACTATCGATCCGATATCGGGCTATTATCGCTGGTAAACACGTTTTGTCGAGTTGCGGTGTTAGTTCGTTCGGTGACCGTATTAACTCTGCACGGGTTGAGTTCTACTCGTTTGGAGAAAATCCTCCTTCGGCCAAACAAAGAATTCCCGACATCCGCTGCCCCGACTCAGACAGCGATCATGCCGGGCGCACCACGAACAGAAGGCCGAGGCATCCAGCCTCGGCTCAGGTGTTTCTCTGGTTTTCGGCAGGTCCAACTGCCAACCTGAAGTGTCTTGTCCAGCCAAGCCACGGTGGCGCCCCACGGCAGCGCGGCGGTAGCCAAGTCGTCAACGACGCTGGTCAGCCCCGCTGTCGGAAAAATGTTGGCACGCAAGAAGGAGTCTCTCATCGCGCGGCGAATGTGCCATTTGAACCGGTACCACACGGATAATGCGATGTATTATGGTATATTACAGCCCAAACTGCAGCTTCATAGCTGTACCGGTTTCACCGTCTACTCGCGCATTCACATCGCCGCAGGCGCGGCCGCTGTTGGGCCGGGCAAGCACGAACTCTACTACTCTGGTAAGCGAGGTTATACGAATTGGCCACGATCTCCGATGTCGCCGCAACTGCCGGCGTATCGAAAGCCACAGTGTCGCGGGTGCTGAACGGGCTTCCCGTGCGCCGCGAGACCTATGACAAGGTTCAGCGCGCCATGGATAGACTCGGCTATCATCCGAACGCCCAAGCCCGCGGCTTGACGCTCAAGAAAACCAACACCGTGGGCGTTCTGGCGCCCGAGTTCGACAGCCCATTCTACGGCCCCATACTCGATGGAATCCACTCAGTTCTGGCCAAATGCGGGTATCAGATGCTGGTGTCGTGCGTTGGCCAGAACATCACCAGAAAGGTAACATACGTCCAGCTGCTTCGGGAGCGCAAGATCGATGGCGCCCTGATCCTTACCCCGCGCGAAGTGGATGTGGAGCCCATACGCGCGCTCGCGACCGATGGATTTCCGGTTGTGCTTATAGACGGCACAATCGATGCGCCCGTCAGCTCCGTGGTAATCGATAACTTCGACGGCAGCGTTCAGGCGACACGCCACCTGATATCGCTGGGGCATTCACGCATCGCCATGCTGAGCGGACCCGCGGATCTAGACGAGAGCCGTGAACGCGTGCGCGGCTACACTCACGCCATGCAGGAAGCTGGGCTTGAGCCGGGCGTGTTGCATGCCTCTGGGTATTCGGCGGAATGCGGCGCGGCCGTCTCATCGCAGCTTCTTGCGGAGACCTTCGGATCGCAGGCCGCTCAAGATCCCACGACCGCAACCTCACCAGACCTGCCCACTGCACTGTTCTGCGCAAGCGACAATATGGCGATCGGCGTAATGCAGGTACTGTATGATGCAGGGATCCGCATCCCAGGCGACATTTCCCTCGTCGGTTTCGACGATGTGAGGGACGCATCGCTGGTCCGACCGGGCCTCACCACTGTCCATCAGCCTGTACAGGACATGGGCGCGGCGGGCGCAGGGAAACTCCTCCGCCTTATCTCCGGCGAAGAGACAGGCGTCATGAAGCTGGTGCTCCGTACCGACCTGATTGTCAGGCAATCTTCCGGCAGCCCGCGCCAACGAGCGCGGCTGTCAGAATAGCGACTCTATCATAGGGAGGGGAATTGCCTTGAAACGATGGGTGTGTGTTTCTGTCGCGTTGCTGGTTCTTCTGGTCTCATGTAGCGCGCTCGGCGCGGGCAAAGAGAAGATCACTGTGGGCGTCTACCCGGACCTCGACACTGCCTACCAGGCGCTGCTGAGCAGGTTCAGCGCGAAGTATCCCAACGTAGAAGTGGAGATCAAGTCTTTGGGGTATGCGGACCATCACAACAACCTTGTCACGACCCTAGCTGCGGGGTCCGGCGCCCCGGACGTGGCCGCAGTCGAAATCGGCTACATAGCCAAGTTCGTATCGGCCGGCGGGATGGTAAACCTCCTCCCAAAACCGTATGAAGCGACTCGTTTCAAGAAGGACATCGCGCCCTACGCATGGGCGCAGGCCACCGCGGACGATGGCCGCCTCATCGCGCTGCCGGTCGACATCGCCCCAGGCTGTGCGTACTACCGGCGCGACATATTTGCCCAGTTCAACCAGGATATCAACGCCATCCGGACCATGCAGGACCTCTACGACTTCGGCAAGAAGGTTACTCGCGATACCAACGGCGATGGTAAGGTAGACAGGTGGCTGATCCCGAACGCCGGCGATATCGCGACGATGATCTTCAAGACCGGGGCGTTCTTCGACAATAAAGGCAAGTGCCTCGTAGATACTGAACGATTTAAGCTGGCATTCGAATGGGCCAAGAAGTTTCGCGATGCCGGAATGGACGCACAGATCGGCGCCTGGACCAATGAATGGTTCACGTGCTTTCAAGAAGGGCTCATCGCCTACCAGCCTTGCGGCGCATGGCTCGGCGGCCATCTGCAGAACTGGATGGCCCCTGATACCCGCGGAAAATGGGGAGTCGCTCCCTTCCCGGCCCTTACGGCAGGCGGCGCACCGCTCATGGTGGGATGGGGCGGCAGTTTCCTGGCCATTCCCGAGCAGAGCAAGCACAAGGATGCCGCGTGGAAGTTCATCGAATTCGTATGCGCCGACACTGACTCGCAGATGAGTTCGTTCGTCAAAACCAATGCCTTCCCAGCCTGGATGCCTGCGTGGAGCGGCGATTACTTCAAGGAGAAGATCGAATTCCTCGGCGGCCAGCAGGCGCGGTTGCTCTGGATAGACTTGGCCAAGCGCATACCTGAAGTACCGACCAGCAAGTTCGACATCATCGCCAACGACATCGTCAACCGCGCCCTCACTGCCGTGCTTGCAGAAGGCGCCGACATCGAACAGTCGCTCAAGGACGCGAAGGCACAGATAGAGCGGCAAACGGCCAGATAGGCGGGCCGATGTGATGATCTCATACTGAAGCGTAGGCCCGGGGCCTGAACTGTTAGTCCCAGGCCCCGGGGCCCCCGGGCGGCTTCTGTGCGAAGGAGGTAACAGCCTTGCCTCGCGAGCTAGCACACCGCTCATACTCATGGCGCGTCAAGACGGCGCCCTATCTCTTTATCTCCCCGTTCTTCATACTGTTCCTGATCTTCTCCGCGTTCCCGCTGGTGTTCTCGCTTCATTTGAGCTTTCAGGAGTGGAACGGGCTCGGGCCGATGGAATGGGCGGGGCTTAAGAACTACGCTTACCTCATGCGGGATCCGGTATTCTGGAAAGCCGTAGGAAACACGATCATTCTCATGTTCCAGTCGGCCGTGCCCCAACACGTGCTGGCCCTGGCCTTCGCATTCATCCTCAACAGCCGGTTCGTGAGGGGCGCCGAGTTTTTCAAGGCAGTGCTCTTTCTTCCCTACCTGACCTCGTCCATAGCTATCGCGCTGCTCTTTAAGGCAGTATTCAGCATGCGAATGGGTCTACTTAACTTCGCCTTGGAACACATCGCGGCTATTCCGGCGCTGGGCACAGTCCTCAAGCTTATGGGGTTGTCCTCTCCGGTGAACTGGCTTGGCCAAGCTCGTCATGTCAAGACCGCTGTCTCGGCCCTGCTTGTGTGGCAGTGGACGGGCTGGAACACCATACTCTACCTTGCCGGGCTGCAAGCCATTGACCCTGACTACTACGATGCGGCGCGCGTGGACGGCGCAACGTGGCCGCAGGTGTTCTTGAGGATCACGCTGCCCCTTCTGAGGCCGATGATCCTGTTCGCCGCGACCCTGTCCATCATAGGAAGCATGCAGTTGTTCACTGAGCCGCTCATAATGACCGACATAAACGGAGGTCCGGGCATGTCGGGATACACCGTTGCCATGAACCTGTACCAGGTGGCGTTCGATTGGATGTACTTCGGGTCAGGCGCAGCCATATCATGGGTGCTATTCATCATGATCTTCATCTTCTCATGGGTGAACACCACGGTTCTCAGGAACGATGCTGAGGGGGAACGGATATGAGCGCGATGGATCGCGACAAGCCCACACATGAGCATATGCATGGGCACGAGCCCCTGCTCGCACGCAGGCGCAACCATGCGCTCCGGTGGACCCTGGGCGCTATCGTCGTGAAGATCCTGCTCTATGCTCCGCTCATAATCGCGACCCTTGCCAGTCTGTTTCCGTTCTGGTATATGATAGTTCTGGCTACAAAGGACCGGGCGCACATATTCGCAGTCCCGCCGCCAATGTGGTTCGGCGACTCGTTCATGCAGAACTACAGGAGCCTCTTGGCGCAGATCCCATTTTGGCGTAACATGTGGAATAGCGTCTACGTAGCATTCATGGGCACTTCGGTGTCGCTGTTCTTCTGCGCTCTGGGCGGATTCGCATTCGCTATGTACCGGTTCCGCGGGCGTGAGGCCCTCTTCCGCGCAATGCTGGGTACTGTAATGGTGCCGGGATGGGTCATGATCATACCAACGTTCATCCTGATGAAGAAACTTGGATGGTACAACACGCCCCGGTCCTTATGGGTTCCGGGACTAGCGAATGCAATGGGGATTTTCATGATGCGCCAGTACATCGCGAGCGCGGTCCCGCCCGAGTTGATGGACAGCGCCAGAATCGATGGCTGCAGCGAGTTCGGGATCTTTTGGAGGATCGTAGCGCCTCTGATAAGACCAGCGCTGGGGGCGCACGGGCTCATGTCGTTCACCGCTCAATGGAACGCGTTCGTGATGCCCCTCGTCATGCTGCATGACAGGAACACATACACGCTGCCCGTGGCTCTCCGCTCGATGCAGGGCATTGCCTCGGTAGACTACGGCGCAGTCATGGCCGGGTCAGTCATCAGCACATTGCCTGTGGCGATCGTGTTCGCCGCGATGTCAAAGCAGTTCATAGCAGGCCTCACTCGCGGGGCGACCAAAGGCTAGGGCGCGAGGCGCAAGGGGCGGGAGCGGGAGCGCCCGCGATGGATGGCGGCAGTAACCCCCGGCGCCGCACGACCGATAACGGATAACGGATGGCCGGCAACGAACAACGCTACGCAGGAGGGACACATGAACAACACCCTTTTTCCTCCAGGCTTCCTCTGGGGAGCGGCAACATCCGCATATCAGATCGAAGGAGCCACGCAAGCGGACGGACGGGGCGCATCGATATGGGACACCTTCTGTTCCGAGCCCGGGAAAATCGCGGGCGGCCACTCGGGCGAGCCAGCCTGCCAGCATTACTCGAGGTATGCCGAGGATGTGGCCATCATGCGCGAGCTTGGCCTGAATTCGTACAGGTTCTCGCTGGCCTGGCCGCGGCTGATGCCGGAGGGCCGCGGCAGGCTGAACCGCAAAGGACTTGACTTTTACAGGCGCTTGATCGACTTGCTTTTGGAGAGCGAAATCCGCCCCATGGCCACCTTGTACCACTGGGATCTGCCTCAGGCTCTCCAAGACAAGGGCGGATGGGCCGATGCCGACACCCCGAAGCGGTTTGCCGATTACTGCTTCGCCGCCTTCGGCAAGCTGGCGGATGTGGTCCCGATGTGGATCACCATTAACGAACCCGCAGTAATAGCGGTCCTCGGGCACATAGCCGGCGAAATGGCGCCGGGCCATCGCAACACCGAAGAAGGCCTTGTCGTGGCTCACCATCTGTTGCTGGCGCATGGCCTGGCAGTCAGAGCCTTCAGGGATTCATCAGGCTGCAGACCAACTGCAGTCGCAGATGTCGCCCAGCCAGTCAGCGGAATAGGGATTGCTCTCAGCATCAACTACCAAGAGCCCGCGACCAACGACGAGCGCGACATTGCCGCAGCAGGGCGCGCGGATGGCTTTTGGAACAGGCTTTATCTGGAGCCTCTGTTCATGGGTCGTTACCCCGAAGACATCCTAAAATGGCTGGATGAGGCAGGCGTCTTGCCCGATGCCCTCGCCAAGCCGCAGCCTGAGGAGATGCAGATGATCAGCCAAGAAACGGACTTCCTCGGAATCAACTACTACACCAGGAATCAAGTGGCATGGGACCCGGCCGATCAACTGCTCAATGCCTCGGCAATCGCCCCGAGCCTGCCGGTCACCGCCATGGGATGGGAAGTGTGTCCTGAGGGACTGTTCCGCGTGCTCAAGAGAGTGAGCAACGACTACACCAAGATTCCTCTGTTAATAACCGAAAACGGAGCTGCATTCGACGATTCGCCCGTCCCGAACGGCTCGATCATCGATGACACCGCCCGCATAGGCTACCTCTCATCACACTTGGAGGCTGCGCGAAGAGCATGCGAGTCCGGTGTCGACCTGAGGGGTTACTACGTGTGGAGCCTTATGGACAACTTCGAATGGGCCAAAGGCTACTCCAAGCGATTCGGGCTAGTGCATGTGGACTTTCAAACACAGCAGCGCACTCTCAAGCGCAGCGCCCGTTGGTACAGGGATTTCATCAAGTCGCGGCAGTAGCCCACGGCGCCCCCGTGTCGCAGTGTCCTGGCCGCTTATGCATCTTTTCGCCCAGACTACCTCTTACCCCGTTCACCCAATACTTCTACGTCATCGTCCAGACAGAATACAAGCACGCGCTCACCTGAACTCGTGCATACATCGGAATGAAGGGCAACAGTCTCTCTGCCTGTTATTTCCCTTATCATCGACGTCAGCAACATACGGGAGTTCTCCACCAGGCAGGCGCGGAACTGCTTGATGAGCTCTTTTCCTTCGGATGTGGCGGCTAGGTGGATCTCCGCAGGAGTCAGGACCCCTCGTTCCCTGACCACTATCATGTCAGCGACTACGAAGGCCCTGATTTCTTCAGGTCCGCGCCCGATATGCTCTTTCTCAAACTTCAAAATAGCCTGGCTGATTTCCGCTTCTATCTGTCCTTTAGTCCTCATCGCCTGCCCCCCCAGCAGACGTTCTCCCTCAAATGAGAGATTCCTTTACTACATCGCTATTTCAGAAGGTGCAGTCTGCTCAAGTCAAAGGAAACGCCGGCTACATCCCCTACCTCAAGAGGCGGCCTGGCCTTTGGATTGTACTCTATCGCCATCAGGGTCGACCCATCGACCAAGCACAGATCGTATTCAACTACCGAACCCAAGTAAGTGCGGAACGTAACCTCGCCGCGCACGAATCCGATGTCCGCCGGCACGATCTGCAATTCTTCAGGCCGCACCACAGCCAGGTGGGTTTCGCCTGCTCCATAGGGAACCCTGGGGATTGTCATCTGCCGACCGAACAGCTCGACACTTGTGTCCTCTCCCCTTGATTCTCGGATCGCGATGGGGACGAAATTCACCTTTCCCACAAAATCCGCAACGAAACGAGTAGCCGGCTTGGCGTATATCTCCTCAGGCGTGCCCACCTGCTCAATCTGCCCTTCTCGCATGACTACGACCCTGTCGGAGATGCTCATCGCTTCGTTCTGGTCATGAGTCACGTAAACAGCGGTAATAGATAGATTCTTCTGGATTCGACGGATTTCGCCTCTCATTTGCTCTCTCAGTTTGGCGTCAAGGTTGGACAACGGCTCATCAAACAGGAGCACTCTCGGCTCGACCACCAGAGCGCGGGCGAGGGCCACTCTCTGTTGTTGACCGCCTGACAGCTGATTGGGAGATCTGTCCCCGAATCCGCTGAGTCCTACGAGTTCCATGATGTGCTCAACCTTCTGCTCGGCATCGGGCCTGGCTATGTTTCTAAAGCGCAGACCGTAACCGATGTTTTCCCTTACCGTCATGTGAGGAAACAACGCATAGCTTTGAAACACCATTGCCGTATTCCTTGAGTTCGGAGGAGTATTCGTTACATCCCTATCTCCGATGAACACCTTGCCTGATGTGGGCGCCTCAAATCCTGCCACCATGCGAAGGGCAGTCGTTTTGCCGCAGCCTGACGGCCCAAGCAATGTCACCAGCTCGCCAGGCTCTATGTGCAAGGAGACATCATTGACAGCAATAACATCCCGTCCGCCGCCTGTGAACACCTTGACTAGCCTCTCCAAAACTACACTGGCATGCTCAACTGGCATAATAGCACAACTCCCCCTAACTCCCGATCCTTATGCGCGTTACCGGTTCGCCGAGGAAAGCACGCATCAGTCCGAATACGATAATCACTATGATTATGAGGAATAGCGATAGCACACTTGCAGCTCCAAGACGCATTATCTCTGTTTGGGCATAGATTAACGATGTAAGGTGGTTCCACCTTGCAGACACTAAGAAGATGACAGCGCTGACCGCCGTCATACTCCGCACGAAGGAATATGACAGACCCGCAATCAGCGCAGGCCTCACCAAAGGCATGGTAATGCAACGGAACGTGTAGGACGTGTCCGCCCCCAGATTCGTGGAAGCCTCCTCAATGGACGGGTCTATCTGGATTAAGGATGCGACCCCGGCTTCTATGGCCACAGGCATCTCCCTGAACACGAAGCAAAGCACGATAATCGCGGCTGTTCCTGTCAGAAGCAGCGGAGGCTGGTTGAAGGCCAGGATATAGCCTATGCCCACTACAGTCCCGGGAACGGCGAAAGCGAGCATAGACGTAAACCCCAAAACGCCCTTGCCGGGAAACTGCGTCCTTACAAGGAGGAAAGCGATTACCATCCCGAGCAGTCCGGTTATGGGAGTCGCCCACGCGGAAAGAACCAGAGTGGATCTTATGCTGTCTCTACCTACATCCCAAGCGTATCTGAAATGATCCAGCGTAAGAGTCCAATCGACCCCCCAAAGCTTCACGAAAGCGCCGGCGACAACGGTTACGTAAAGCAGCAGTATCACACCCGATATCACAGAGCAGACAGCAGTCAGGACACGCTTTGTGGCCTCTGAAGGCCCTATGATTCTATAGGTGGTAGGCTTGCCCGTTACGGTGACATACGATCTTCTGCTCACCCAATAGCGTTCAATGACAAACGCCAACATGGCCGGAATCAGCAAGAGAATCGCAACAGCGGATCCCCTGGGCATATTATACATACCCGTGAACTGGAAATAAGCCTGAACCGACAGGACATCGAACTTGCCCGAAATCACCATCGGATTCGCAAAATCTGCAAGAGACGTCACGAAAACCAAGAGCCAACTGCTGGCAATCCCTGGAGTGCACAAGGGCACTGTAACAGTCCAGAAGACTCTGGCTTTTGATGCGCCGAGGTTCAATGCGCCTTCCTCAAGATCGGGGTTTATCGCCTGCAGTACGCCGTCGAGAACCATAAACGCCACAGGGAACATGCCCATCGTCTGGACGAGAACAAGCCCTTTCAAGCCGTATATGTCGAAGGTTCTCAATCCAAGCAATTGTTTCGTTATTACCCCGTTCCGTCCGAGCAGAAGAATGACAGACAGGCAGAACATGAACGGCGGCGATATTATTGGAAGTTGCGCCATGAGGCGGAAGAACCTCTTTTGGGGGATATCTCCACGATTGAGAGCATAGGCGAAAGTGAAACCCACTGTGGTTCCAAGAGTCGCTACGATTACCCCGAGCAGAATACTGTTACGAAACGTCTGCCTGAGCCACCACTGAGAGAGAAGGTACCTGTAGGTGTCCAGACTCCATTCTCCCTTGGGCTTGAGGCTGACCAAGACAACTTTGACTATCGGATATATCACGAACACAACTAGCAGCGCAGAAACCGCCAATATGGTCGCCAGCAATATCGGATTCCGGCACACCATCGCCAGTTGATGTTTGGCTTCAATCCACCTAGTGAACGTCTTTGGCTTACTCTCCTTCATAAGTCGCCGGCCTTGTATGATCCCCCGAGCGCGGAGCGATCAGGCCACTCCTTTCGTAAGAATCAGCCAACACTCGAAATCCGAGATAGCGGCCCGAGTCAAGACCCAGGGCCACAGGGAAGGGACATACGCCCTTCCCTGTATGAGCCCGCAACGGCGATCATGACATCGCCCCCGGTTGGGTCGATTGCCGGTTGCTACCTGCGGTAGATTTCGTTCTGCCAGCGGTCTATCAGTCGGTCAGAATTCGCAGCAGCCCAAACATCGTCCTGATCTATCGTGTTCACCTGCGATATGGGGATAGCTCCCTTCTTAAGCGGGACATCCATGAAAGGCACAACGCATTCGTTTGCATACAGCTTCGCCGCCCGCTCAGTCAGAGCCCAGTCGACGAGTCTCTTGGCGAGCTCCGGATTGGGTCCTCCCTTTACCAGTGATATTGAGGCGACTTCGAAGCCTGTTCCCTCCGATGGGAAGGTCACCACAAGGGGATATCCCTGGCTTATGAGCTTGACCTGGTCATGGGCATAGCCTATGCCTACCGGGATCTCGCCGATGGCAGCGTTCTTGCCCGGCGCCGAACCTGACTTTGTGTACTGTGAGATGTTCTTGTGAAGCTCCCTCATGTACTCAAAGCCTTTCTCTTCTCCCCACAGCTGCACAACGGTGGCTATCACGTTGTAGGCTGTGCCCGACGAGGCAGGGTTGGCCATCTGTATGTGCCCCTTAAACCCCGGCTTCAACGCATCCGCCCAGGATTTCGGAGCCTCAAGCCCGAGTTCCTTCAGCCGGTCGACATTGGAGACAAAACACAGAGCGCCTGCGTATATGCCTGTCCAGTATCCGTCTTTGTCCTTGAACTTAGCGGGAATGTTCTTGGCGTTAGGCGACACGTAAGGTGTGGTGAGACCCTTGTCCTTCGCCTCAATATGGCCAAGCCCCACGCCGCCGAACCATATGTCGACCTGCGGGTTCTTCTTCTCAGCTTCCATCCTGGCTACAGCCTCTCCAGTGGACAGACGAACCCATTCCACTCTGACGCCGGTGTCCTTCTCATACGCTTCGAAGACTGCCCTGGCCAACGGTTCGTCAAGGGTAGTGTAGGCCAAAATCCTGTCCTTGGCCGCGAACGAAGGTACCGTCAAAGACAGCAGAAGCGCGCCCGCGAT
>CAYYHF010000069.1:0-11022 GCA_964471415.1 uncultured Clostridia bacterium
CATGTCGGAATTTGGCCTGGACACGCTGATTACCATGGTGGGCGAGGGCGGCGCCGCCATCACTCGGACCCTGCGCGACCTGCTGCCCGGCGCATTCAGACCGGAGGATTTGAGCAAGTGAAGTCTGGCTTTGTGGCCCTTGTAGGCAAGCCCAATGTAGGCAAGTCGTCCATCGTCAACAGCTTGGTCGGCGCGAAAGTTTGCATCGTGTCCGACAAGCCCCAGACCACCCGCAATAGGATTGCGGCCATTGCCAATCTGCCCGATGCACAAGTGGTGTTCCTCGACACTCCCGGCATACACAGGGCTCGCCACAACCTCGGCGACAGGCTGGTACGCTCGGCTCGGTCTGCCATGGAGGAGGTGGATCTCATCGTCTTCGTGGCCGATGCCGCCTCAAGCGGACGGCCCGACGACCAGACCGTGGCGTCCTACATTGCCCAGGCCCAGACGCCCGCATGGCTTCTGGTCAACAAGATCGATCTGGTCGGTCCAGAACAGCTAGCAGAGGCGGAAGCCGTCTCCCGGCGATTGGCGCAGTTCGAGCGCGTCAGGTTGGTATCGGCGGTCACCGGCTGCAATCTGGACGGCCTGGTGGAGGAGATCGCATCGGTGATGCCGGATGGGCCGATGTACTACCCGCCCGATGTGGCAGTGGACAGGCCGGACGAGTTCCTCGCGGCCGAATTGGTGCGCGAGAAGCTGCTGCTTCTGACTCGCGAGGAGGTCCCGCACTCAGTGGCTGTGGTCATCGACAGGATGCAGCGCCGCGAGGACCGCGACATTGTGGACATCGACGCGGTGGTGCTGGTGGAGCGGGAATCGCACAAGGGGATCGTGATCGGCGCCGGCGGGCGCGTGCTGAAGCAGGCGGGCATGATGGCCCGGTCGGAGATCGAGCGACTGCTGGGGTCGCAGGTCAACCTGCAGCTGTGGGTGAAAGTTCGTCGCCGCTGGCGCGATGACGACTCCATGCTGGATAGACTTGGATTTCGTGACTACTAGGCGCTGCTTTTCGGAAAGGACCTACATATGCGTGTAGATGAATTCGACTACGAACTGCCCGAGCGCCTGATCGCTCAGGCCCCCCTGGCGGCGCGAGACGCTTCGCGCTTGATGGTGCTGTCGCGCGGGGGGCGCCGTATCGAGCACAGGCGCTTTCAGGATCTTCCGCGCTACCTAAGGCCCGGCGATGTGCTGGCGCTCAACGATTCCCGGGTCATCCCGGCGCGGCTGCATGGTAAGCGGCCTACAGGCGGCAAGGTGGAGATACTTCTGCTTCAGCCGAGGGGCCCGGATGTGTGGGAGTGCTTGGCCAGGCCGGGCCGGCGGGCCCAGGTCGGGCAGACGCTCACGTTCGCCGATGGACGCATGTTCGGGGATGTGCTGGGCAAGACGGACTACGGTGGGCGTGTGATGCAGTTTCGGGCAGTGGACGGCCGGACGGCTGACGCCGTGATAGATGCTATTGGGGAGATGCCTGTACCCCACTACATCAAGCGCCGTTTGGAGCAGTCTGATAGATATCAGACGGTATACGCCAGGGAGCGCGGGTCGGCTGCCGCTCCCACTGCGGGCCTGCATTTCACCACTGAGCTGCTCGGACAGATAGAGCGGGCCGGCGTGGCGATCGTCCGCGTCACGCTCCACGTGGGCTTGGGTACTTTCAGGCCTGTCAAGACGGAACAGGTGGAGGAGCATGTGATGCATGCGGAGCACTACGAGGTTTCGGAGGCCGCGGCGAATGCGATCAACTCGGCGCGGGCAGCGGGCGGACGTGTGGTGGCTGTGGGCACCACGACCGTGCGAACCCTGGAAAGCGCGGCGGACGCGAGGGGCCGGGTGATGCCGGGCTCCGGGTGGACCAACGTTTTCATCTACCCCGGCTATGCCTTCCGCGCCGTGGATGCTATGTTGACCAACTTCCACCTGCCCAAGTCGACTCTCATCATGATGGTGTCGGCCTTAGCAGGCCGCGATTTTGTGATGGACGCCTACCGTGAGGCTGTGAAGGAAGAATATAGATTCTTCTCATTTGGCGATGCGATGCTCATCTTGTAGGGGCAACGGCCGGGGGCAGTCGCAGCGAGAGCAGAGGTGATGAGAATACCAACAGTCGCTTTCGAAGTAGTGAAGCGGTCCGCCGATGGGCGGGCCAGAGCGGGTGTACTACATACGCCGCATGGGGCCGTCCCAACCCCTGTCTTTATGCCCGTGGGTACACAGGCATCAGTCAAGACAGTAGCGCCTGACGAGCTTCGCGCCCTGGGCGCCCGCATTATACTGGGCAACACCTACCATCTCTACCTCAGGCCCGGCCACGACCTGATCTGGCGGGCCGGGGGACTTCATGATTTCATGTCGTGGGATAGGGCGATCCTGACCGACAGCGGGGGTTACCAGGTGTTTTCGCTGGGACCGCTGCGCAAGATCACCGAGCGGGGAGTGGAGTTCAGATCGCACATAGACGGATCGCGGCACATGTTTACTCCTGAGCGCGTTATGGAGATCCAGATGGCCATAGGATCCGATATCGCCATGTGTTTCGACGAGTGTGCTCCGTATCCGTGTGATCCGGATTATGCGAGGAAGTCCACGGCGATGACGGCGCGCTGGGCCGAGCGGTGCCTTGCGGCGCACGATGGGACAGAGCAGGCGCTTTTCGGCATAGTGCAGGGGTCGGTCTATCCCGACCTGAGGCGTCAGTCAGCTGCGGACATGGCCTCCCTGGGCTTTCCGGGTTTCGGCATAGGCGGACTGTCGGTGGGAGAGCCAAAAGATGTGATGTATGCTATGCTGGACGAGACAGTGCCCCATCTTCCGGAGGATAAACCGCGCTATCTCATGGGGGTCGGTTCGCCCGATGCGCTGCTTGAGGCAGTGGCGCGCGGGATCGACATGTTCGACTGCGTCCTGCCCACCCGGATCGCCCGAAACGGCACCGTGTTCACGCGAGAGGGCAGGATCATAGTGCGCGATGCGGCATACGCTGAGGATTTCCGCCCGCTCGACCCGGGCTGTGATTGCTTCGCGTGCCAGAGCTTCACCAGGGCATATATCCGGCATCTGTTGAAAGCCGGCGAGGTCTTGGGCATTCGTCTCACGTCCGTTCATAACCTCAGGCATCTTGTCAGGATGATGGAAGAGATCCGTGAATCCATCATAGACGGAAGTTTTGATGAATACCGGAAGGAAACATGGCGGGTCTGGTATAATAACTAGGCAACTCGGGTGAAAGCCCGATGGGAAATGGAGGAATGGTTTCATGGCGATAGCGGCTGCGGCGGCTCCAGGAGCTGCGTCCGGTCAAAGCCTCATCGGCGCGCTGCTCCCGTTCGTGGTGCTCATGGGGGTCCTGTACTTCATGGTTCTGAGGCCCCAGAAGACTCAGCAGAAGAAGCGCGAAGAGATGATGGCAGGGTTGCGCAAGGGCAACAGAATTGTCTCCATCGGCGGCGTCTTCGGCGAAATAGTGGACATTAAAGACGATGCGTTGCTTGTGAACATCGCCGACCAGGGCGAGAAGGTCATGGTGCGCTTCGCCAAGTGGGGCGTGCAGGACGTGATAGGCAAGGAAAATCAGCCCAAGGAGAAGGACGAGGCAGCAGGATAGCGATTCTGCTCGCGTGTTCGCAGGAGGACATCGATATGCGTAATGCAGGATGCAACAGGGCAGGATGGGCCGGGGCCGTTCTGGCCGTAGTGGCCCTACTCTCGATATCACCGTTCGCGTGCGCGGCAGGGGCTGCTGTCACCGGACCGCCCCGCGCGGAGCAGGCGGCGAGCGAATTCGTGACGGCTTTCCAGAAGTGCGACTGGAAGCGCGTAAGGGAGATGTGCGCCGATGCCGCTCTTTCGTGGGTAGAGTACGTGGGAGCGCGCGGAGGGCAAACAGACGGGATTCAGTCGGTGGCCAGAATTGAATCTGAGCTGATGGGCGAGAGCGTTCGCGCCAAAGTGTACTTCGTCAATCAGGACGGTCAGATCCGTCTGAGATACCTGAAGCTTCGGGAGATTGCGGGAGAGTTTAAGGTTGTGGACGACCGCATGCTCGGCATGGAGTGGGTATCGCTTTCCTATAGGAAGGGGCTCTTTGCGCACCCGCAGGAGATCTCGGGAGTGCGCGTGAGCGTGATCGGTCTGTTTGAAGCGGGCTCGGAAGTCAAGGTGGACTTTCTGATCGAGAATGTCGACGGTCCGGACCAGTGCTACATATACCCGTCTCTTGAATCTTTCTACGTGGTTACGGGAGATGGAAATACGCGCCAGAAGTATTTCGCGGCCACGCCCGCTGAAGTGCTAGAGCTTCCTTTGGCCCGCGGATCATCTATGCGGGCTTACGCCGTTTTCCCGTTCTGGGCCGCCGATCCGATATTCGCGGGCAGACAGTGGCAGAGCATCGAGTGGACGCTGTTTGTTCCATACGGCCCAGTGGATCAGTTCTCATTTGACTACATGTAGCTGCGTCATGGGGCGCGGCGCGGAGGAAGACTCAACTTTGTTGACTCAGAAGGAAGTTAAGCAGAATCCGGAAGTGGATGCCTTCATCAGGAGAGCCAGCCTTAATCTGGAAGCCATGGGATACACCGAGCACGGTTTTCGCCATGTGGGGCTGGTATCGAGCATAGCTCACAATGTGCTGAGCCGGCTTGGGTATCCGCAGCGCTCAGCGGAGCTAGCGGGCATCGCCGGCTACCTGCACGATATCGGAAACGTGGTCTCCCGCGACCATCATGGGCAGAGCAGCGCGCTGATGGCCATGTCCATTCTCACCCAGATGGGAATGGATCCGGCCGAGGTCGCGCTGGTCATGGCGGCCGTGGGAAACCACGAGGAGGAATATGGGCACCCGGTCAACGAGATATCCGCTGCTGTGATTCTCGCCGACAAGAGCGATGTGCACCGAACGCGTGTGCGCAAGAAGGATGTTGCCACCATGGACATCCACGATAGGGTGTCTTACGCGGCCGAGAGGTCTTTTCTGGACGTGGATGCCGAAAAACGGGTGATTACGCTGATGCTGACCATCGACACCAGCATCTGCCCAGTGATGGAGTATTTCGAGATATTCCTGAGTCGGATGATGATGTGCAGGAAAGCGGCAATAGTGCTCGGATGTGAGTTCAAACTGGAGATAAACGGCGCGTGCCTTCTTTAGGCGCCGCGCGCGCAAAGCCCAGCTAGCAGAATCAAACCCTTCGCCCGGTGCAATACTACCCTGGACAGGGCACCGATGCGGAGGGGTTTGTTTTGCGGTCGTATGAGAGCCTCGTGAAACATGAGGGCAACTCGGCGCTGTTTGCTGCAGTCGAGATATCCATCGTGTCCACCTTGGCGGGGCGGCCGGTGCATGTGCACGCCGAGGGAGTCAGGGGCACCGGCAAGACGACTATCATGCGGGCGGCGGCGGGCATCCTTCCGGTGATCGAGCGTATCGCCGGTTGCGAACACAACTGCAGACCTTGGGCGCCGCATTGCCCTTCTCACCGCAATGCGCCCGCTGGGCAGCTGCGCGATGCGGGCGCCGAATTCGTGCCCATGCCCTTTTTGGAGATATCTCACTCGGCCCGACTGGGAACGGTGGTAGGCAGCATCGATCTGGCGCGCGTGGTCGACCGCGACCATCCGCAGGCCGCTCTGCTTTTGGGCACGATACCCAGGGCCAACCGCGGAATCATCTTCATTGACGAGATCAACCGGCTTGCGGATACCTCTCCTGAGCTCACGGATGTGCTGCTGGACGCCATGGGCACCAAGCCCGGGCGGGTGCAGATAGAAGAGGCGGGCCTGCCGGTGGTGTCGCTTCCACTGGAGGCGGGTGTGTGGGCGGCGTCCAACCCCGACGAAGATCCCGGGCCTTTGGAGGATGTTAGGCGTCAGCTGTCCGACAGGTTCGATCTCTCAGTGGAGATGGGGCGGGCGTGCGAACCCGGCATGGTCCGGAGAATCCTGGAGTGCGACGACTTCGATAGCGCGTCCGCGGCGCCTGTTCCCCTGACCGCCGGAGGCTGGCCTGGGCGCATGGCCGCCGCCGCCTTGTTGGCGCCGCGCGTGCTGTTTCCCGACGAGATGGTGGAACTGCTTGCCAACATCTACATCGACTTCGACATCGAGAGCATTCGAGCCATGGAGTCTGCTCGGACTGTGGCCCGATGTAGGGCCGCCCTGGCCGGCCGGAGTCGCGTGGCAGTGGAGGATCTCAGGGCGGTTCTCCCCATGGTGCTGCGCCACCGTGTCGAGGTGGCAACGCTCGCCAATGTTCTCAGGTATATCGATGCCTTGCAGGAACGATCCGCCGGCGGCAGGAGCGCGGGCGCCGCCATGCCAGGGTGCGGCGGAGCGCTGGCAGGAACCGGAACGAGCAGCGAGAGCGGTGGGGGTGGCATGGGCGGCGGCGCGGGCCGGGATGACTGCGGCCATCATCGAGACGGCGATGGCGGAGCGCACGCAGGGCCGGAGCACCTCGGGGCTGGGCTGTGGGGTGTGATGTCCAGGCTGTTTGAGACTATGCGCCCTCGGCGGCATGCCGGGCTTGCGTCAGGATGTGCAGACCGCCCGGGGCCGGGGCGGGCGGAGCGCATTGGCATGGACATGAATTCAGCAGGGGGTCCCGATGCCGGCGGCTCCGATGGCGCTGGAGGGGCTGGGGGCGGGAGCGCCGTCACAGGCCAGGGCGCAGGGCGTGCCCAGGAAAGCGCTGTGAGTGAGGTTTGTCCTCCCAGCGCAGCGCGGCCCATCACCGAGATCGGGCCCAAGATCGTCTTCGCGCAGGAGGACCTGGCTTGAGGCCGGACGAGCTCGCGGTGTTCGCGGCCGATGTCAACACCCGACTCGACCGTGGGCTTGGAGTGCGGGTTGGCGAGACCGCCCTCATATCCCGGCGCGTGCATGTGATCAACCCAGATCGTCCAGACGAGGCCCAGGTGAAGATGGCCGCCGATGCGGGGCGGACGTTCTACCGGCGCAGTCTGTCCGACGAGATAGTCCACATCGACATCTTCCACGAGCTGGCTGATGTGAACCACTATGCGGTCGCCCGGGCGTCCCGGCGGGCTGTCGTTGACCTGCCCGGGTCGATGACGGCCGACTTCATCGATGTCCAGACCGCAACGGGCGGGGGAAGGGCCACCGGCAGTCTGAACTACGGACGCAAACCATCGCTGCAAGCGGCTCACCGAGGCCACGTGCATGTGGCTGTGCTTATGCCGCGTGAGGCGGCGGCGCTCCTTTACTATCTTGTACGCGATGTGGAACAGGCCATACAGTCACAGGGCGTGGAGCTGCGGCGCCTGGATCGGATCGTCAACGACCCGGATGCAGGCGGGGCTCCTATGGATCTGTCTCCCTATTCGTGCCCCACCGATTCGTTTCTGCAGGAACATGGTCACCCAGACAAGCTCTCGAACGACTGCGCGATGATGCAGGATGCGTTGGACGCCTCGGCGGATTTCGGGTCTCGGGCCAGCCTTGCGCGTTTCCTGGAGTGTGTGGCCGCCGCTCGCAGGCGCGACAACCCATACGCCCTTCTCGAACGGGAATTTGGAGACGCCGAGGGTATACTGGCGCGCTTGCGCGCCTTGGAGATGGTGAGAGGCGATGGCGCTTCCCTAGAACTCACAGAGAAGGGAAGGCAACTGGCGGCCTTCTTGCATCGGTTCGCCCGTGAGGTGGAGACCCAGATGCGCAAGGTGATCCGCCGAAGCGCGCGGCCCTGCGTCCTTCCGCTCGAGAGATGCGATTTCTCTCAGGGCAGAGCCAGGGGCGGGGCGGCGGGGAAGGGGCGCCTTGTCTTGCCGGCTGAAGACGCCGATTTCAGGGGCGCCATTTCAGTGCCGGATACCGTAGGTCAGTGGGCAATTCGCTGCTGGCGGCAGGGGCGGCGCGGGCCCATCGAGAGGTGCGATGTCCGCATAGAACAGGAGCGCCGGCGCATGAGGATGGATGTGTGCCTTCTGATCGATGCCAGCGCCAGCATGGCAGGAAAACGGATTCAGGCTGCGAAACATCTAGCCAGATACGTGTTCCTAACATGCCGCGACCGGGTGAGTGTCCTGACATTCCAGGACCGCGCCGTCACGCGTCATGTCATGCAGGCCCGCTCTCACCGGGCCTTGGAGGAGGGCCTGTCTACGGTGAGGCCTGCCGGGTTGACTCCCCTGGCTGCAGGGATTGTGGAGGCCGTGCGCCTGATAGGAGCGAAGCGCAGGGCAGCTGCCATGTTGGTGCTGCTAACTGACGGAATCCCCACTATGAACCAGTGGACCGGCGATCCTGCCCGGGACGCTCTGACCGCGGCCGAGCAGATCGCTCAGCATAATATACCATTTACATGTATCGGACTCGCTCCGAATAAGGGGTTTCTCCGCCGCCTGACTGAGACCGCCCGGGGCACGCTCTACATTGTAGACGAGTTCAACCGGGATGTGCTGGCGAAACTCGTAAAAGACGAGCGCAACCGGGTGCAAACATGATACTATAAATATATGACTGAATACCGGTGGGTGGAGGACGTATGACGCAAAGAAGGAGAATATGGGAGCCGGTTGCGGCGGATCCGCGGATTGCGGCGGAGCTGTCCGCGCGTTGCGGCATATCGCTTGGTCTGGCCAAAGCCCTTGTGAACCGGGGCATCGTCGATGAGAAGGGCGCTTCGCGCTTCCTGGCGCCGGATATCGCCGACATGCATGACCCGTTCTGTCTCCCCGACATGACTGCAGCTGCCGGTAGGGCACTGGACGCAGTCCGCCGAGGCGAGAGAATCAGGGCATACGGAGACTACGATGTGGACGGTATATCCTCGGTGGCTCTTCTGGTATCGGTGCTGCGCGCCTACGGCGCAGATGTTGACTACTACATCCCCAACCGTCTGGTCGAAGGCTACGGTCTGAGCGCGGAGGCCATCCAGAGAGCGGCGAGTGATGGAGTAGACGTCATGATCACGGCCGACTGCGGTATCGGCGCGTTTGAAGAGGCAGAAGCGGCCCGTTCTCTTGGGGTGGACCTGATCATCACCGATCACCACGAGGCGGGGCGGAGCCTTCCCCGGTGCGTGGCTGTAGTCAACCCCAAGCGGCACGATTCGGAGTATCCTTTCAAAGAACTGGCCGGGGTGGGCGTGGCATTCAAGCTGTGTCAGGCGCTCTGGCGCCTGGCGGGCAGGCCCGATGGGGCGGCCGATCCCATAAGCCACCTCGACCTGGTAGCTCTGGGCACTATAGCCGATGTGGTACCGCTGCTCGATGAGAACAGAATCATCGCGCAGACAGGCCTTGGGATGATGGCGCATTCGTCCAATCTGGGCATGCAGAGCTTGCTGGATGTGGCAGGCCTTACAGGCAGAGAAGTGAAGGCCGGCAATGTCGGTTTCACGCTGGGCCCTCGGGTGAACGCCGCGGGCCGCTTGGGCGATCCCAGCCTTGGAGCTAGGCTCTTCCTCACCGATTCGCGGCAGGAGGCATCCGAACTTGCTGTGACGCTTGACGAGGAGAACCGGAAGCGCCAAGAGATTGAGCTTGAAATCTCAAGGAAGGTATGGGAGTCTGTAAGCAAGATGAACACCCAGTCCACACGGGCCATCGTGCTTGGCTCGGAAGCCTGGCACACTGGGGTGATAGGCATAGTCGCGTCCAAGATAGCCGAAATGACTTTCAGGCCCACTGTTTTGGTGTCTTTCGAAGGCGATGTGGGGCGTGGGTCGGGTCGCAGCATCCCCGGGTTCAACTTGTACGACGCCTTGACCGAATGTTCTGACCTGTTGCTCAAGTATGGTGGACACGCTCAGGCAGCGGGACTGTCAATACGAGCGGAGGAACTCGAGGCTTTCAGGGAGCGCTTGAACCGAATAGGCCACGAGCGACTGTCGCCGGACGACCTTGTTCCCAGGCTCCGCTTCGACGACGAGCTGTCTGAGACCGGCATCTCCGATTCCTTGGCGCGTGAGCTCGCAGCTTTGGAACCGCACGGCCTGGGAAACCCGGGCCCTGTGTTCGTCACTCGCAATATGCTGGTGCTAGAGCAGCGCACTGTTGGCGCGGACGGCAAGCATCTCAAGCTCAAGCTGGGCCGGGGTAGCGCTGTGCTGAGCGCGATAGGCTTTGGGATGACGCGGCGTTACTCGGAGACGGCCAGGAATTCCGCGGAGGTGGACGTTGCCTATTCGCTGGATCTGAATGAGTGGAACGGCAGGACATACGTGGAAATGAACCTGAAAGACATAAGGCGGTCGAGCATCGACTGATCGTTGAGCGATTGCTGACCGAAAGGAGGGCGGCGGGGTGGGGATTCGCCGGTCTGAGCGTACGTTGGAGAACCTGATCGAGCGGGTCAGGGCCACAAGGCCCGACAGCGACATCGGCGTTGTTGAACGTGCCTGGAACTATGCCTATCAGGCCCACGATGGGCAAATCCGCGAATCCGGAGAACCCTATTTCGACCACCCGGCTGCCGTTGCTTTCATCCTGGCCGACATGGATCTCGATTCAAACACCATCGCCGCGGGCCTGCTTCACGATGTTATCGAAGACACCGGCAAGTCCTATGAAGAACTGGCATCGGTGTTCGGCCCGGAAGTGGCCGGGCTGGTAGACGGTGTGACCAAGTTGTCGAGGATGGACTTTAAGACTCGCGAGGAGCAGCAGGCCGAGAGCTTGCGCAAGATGTTTGTGGCGATGGCCAAGGACATCCGGGTCATTCTGATTAAGCTGGCGGACAGGCTCCACAACATGCGCACTCTGCGTGAGTGCCAGTTGGACAAGCAAAAGCGAGTCGCCGGCGAGACTGTGGAGATATACGCGCCCCTCGCTCACAGGCTGGGAATGTGGAGGATCAAGTGGGAACTCGAGGACTTAGCCCTTCGGTATCTGGAACCCAAAGTCTACTACGAGCTGGTCGAGAGGGTGGCCACAAAGAGGCAGGAACGCGAGGGGCACATCGAAGAGGCCAGGCAGACACTGGCCGCGGCTCTTGAAGAGATCGGAGTCTCAGCCGAAATCCAGGGCCGCCCCAAACACTTCTACAGCATCT
>CAYYHF010000070.1:0-10951 GCA_964471415.1 uncultured Clostridia bacterium
GAGCTGGGTCTTGCGGCCCAGGCTCTGCACTCCGCCAGGGTGGAGTTCACGCATCCCGCCACAGGCGAGCGCATGGTGTTCGAAGCCGAGATGCCGAGCGACATGCGCGCCGCTGTTGAGGCACTCCGGGCGCGGACTAGTCATGGGCCCGATCAAGGACGGCCCCGTTGAGGCCGAAGGTCGCCGCAATCTCTTTCCGCGATGGGGTTACCCAGACAGTTCGGTGGTGGTCGTATATTACCATCCCCGGGCGCGCTCCGCGCGGCTTGCGCACATTCTTGACTTCAGTGCAGTCTACAGCGATGTTCGACGACATTCGGGCTCGGCTGTAGTAGGCCGCGAGCAGCGCCGCGGCGCGCACAGTCTCATCCGGCACGTCTTCTGCGGCCCGGCGCTTCAGCACTACGTGCGAGCCATGCACATCTTTGGCGTGAAACCATAGGTCGTGGCCGCGCGCCAGCTTCAACGTGAGATGGTCGTTCTCGAGGTTGTTTCTGCCCACGAGTATCTCGTGCCCCGAGCGCGCTGTGTAGCTGGTGGGCAGGTGCGGATGCGCGCGCGGGTTTCGCTCAGCGCGACCGGCTTGTCGCGCGCGGTCCTTGCGCCCCGGGTTTGGCGCGACCGACAATGCTCCCTGTCGATGCCGGCGATCCGGGCGCATGTAGCCAAGCGCCGCGAGCTCCTCCTCAATGGAATCGAGGTGCTCTATGCCATCGGCCGTCTCAATCATGCTCGTCACGCTTTCGAGATAGGCATTGTCGTCCTCGGCGGCGGCGATATTGTCGGCTATCGCCCGAAGAGCTCGCTGCGCGCGGGCGTAGCGCGCGAACAGGACTTGGGCGTTGGCAGAGGCCGACAGCGATGGGTCCACCTCCACCTCTACCTGGGCCATGGCTGGGTCGAAGTAGTCCACTGCCCGAACGCGCTTCGCTCTGAGAGGGCCATTTCCGAAGAGATGAAGGTTGGCGGTGAGCAGTTCGCCCTGGCGCCGCAGGCAGTCTGATTGAGAGGCAGCGGCTAGCTCAGCGCGCTGCGCCTCAAGCTTTCGCCGTCCGCGCTCGAGTAGCGCGCCCACCTCGCGCCCCAGCGCCCGGCGGCGTTCCTCCAGCTGTTCCAGCTGCTCGGAACGGGCAAAACAGGTGTCGATCATGTCGGACGCCGAAGTGAAGCGCTCTATGCAGAGCCGCGCTTCATCGTCGGCCAGGTGCGAAAGACCGCCGCATGACATGGCTTGGGCGCGCTCGTCGGCACGCTCGAAAGCCGCTTCGAATACGAAGCGTCCGTTGCGGGCCCCGTCCAGGAAGGCTGAGAACGCCTCCCACAGACTCGTCAGTTGGGCATCGCTCGGCTCTGTCGCGCTTTCTGCCCGGTCTAGCCCGGCCGCAAACGCAAGCTCAGCTCCGAGCGTTGGGCCGATTCCCGCGAAACACTGCGCCAGCGCCTCGCCGACCCCGCGCGCATGTAGCCGCTCTCGTGCCCGATCCTGCGCAGCGCGTCTGCGAATAGCGGCGATGAAGGCCTCCCGAGTCAGCCCGTTTCGAGGATCCGTCTTGTCCATCGGCGGGGGAGGCATATACACCGCGCCCGGCAGCAGCTCGCGGTATCTGTTGCGCGACTGGTCCACCCGGCGCATGGCATCGAGGATGCGTCCTTCCATATCGGTGAGGATAATGTTGCTGAGCCGCCCCGTGATCTCCATGATGAGCAGCTTGTTCTCGGACGGGTCGACATCGGCCCATCCCTGGACCTGTATGGTCAGGACGCGGTCCAGCTCCAGCTGACGCACGGACACTATGCGCCCTCCCGTTAGGTGTTTGCGCAAAAGCATGGCGAAGAGGGTGGGTTCTGGAAGCGATGCCGGCGGAGCGGAGGTGAGGCAGACGCGCGCCGCTGACTGCGCCGCCGATGCCAGAAGGCGCCGCGCGCGTCCGCGTCCGGCCGAGATCACAATGGAGTCGCGGGACGCCGAATACACCTTGTCTATCTTGGCTCCCCCAAGCTCGCTCCGGATTTCGGCTGCCACTGCCGATAGCAGAAATCCATCTATCTGTAGCCCCCGCCTGTCCATACACCCGCCCCCCGAACTTGCTAAGCGCGCCGTCTGCGTCCGGCTGCTTCTGAGCCCGAACCCGCGCCCAGGCAACATGGTATCACATACTACGGCAAGCGGCGCAAGAGGCTCCATCGGAGCCAAAGTCGTCGCGCCGAGACCGCGCGGCCGATCCGCTATGAATGGCATTAACGCCGCCAAAGGGCCATATGTATAGTGGACGAGGCTTCCCCGCCTGCGGGGTCATGAGTGTCGCAGGGGCTCGATGGGGGAAGTCGGAATGTAGGCTTCCCTGCGCTTTGGGCAGGGGGCGGAGGTGGTCAGGGAGATGGCGATGGCGCGCGCGTGGCATTCTGTGAGTCTGGGTGTGGTTGAACGGGAATTGGAGACTTCGGCACAGCACGGGCTGGAGGGGCGAGATGCGCGGGCGCGGCAGGCTGCATACGGGCCCAACGAAATCCAAACGGCGCGCGGCCCGTCTGTCCTGGCCATGCTGGCGGGGCAATTCCAGGATTTTATGGTGTTGGTGCTGCTTGGGGCTACAGCTGTCTCTGCCGTGCTTGGCGAATACCGGGACGTGGTGGCGATACTCGCCATCGTCATGATGAACGCGCTCCTCGGTTTTGTGCAAGAGTTCCGGGCTGAGCGCGCCCTGGCCGCCTTGCGCAAGCTAGCGGCGCCTCATGCCCTGGTGCTGCGGGAGGGGCGTGCGGTGCGTGTGGATGCGGCGGAGCTCGTGCCGGGCGACATCATCCTTTTGGGGCAGGGAGACAGGGTTCCGGCAGATGCGCGGCTTGTCCAGTGCCACAGGGTGGAGGCGGACGAATCGGCGCTCACAGGAGAGTCCCGTCCGGCGCGCAAAGACGCAGGCGCCATAATGCGCGAATCCGCCCCGGTGGCGGAGCGCCGGAACATGCTGTATGCCGGCACGGTGATCACGCGCGGGCGCGGGACGGCCATCGTGGTGAGCACGGGGATGGAGACTCAGATAGGGACGATCGCCGGCATGATCAGCGGAACATCTGAAGGAATGACGCCGCTGCAGCGGCGTCTGGCTCAGCTTGGTCGGTGGATCGTTCTGGGGTGCCTCTTGATCTGCGCGACCGTGGCCGCGCTGGGCGTGGCTCGCGGCGAATCGGTACACTCCATGTTCATGGCGGGCGTGAGCCTGGCGGTGGCCGCCATACCCGAAGGACTGCCCGCTATTGTCACTGTCAGCCTGGCTCTGGGCGTTCAGAGGATGAGCGCTCGTCGCGCCATAGTCCGTCGGCTTTCGGCTGTGGAGACTTTGGGGTGCGCCACGGTGATCTGCGCCGACAAAACCGGTACGCTCACGGCAAACGAGATGACCGTGGTGGCGGTGGACCTGATCCAGCGCGAACTGGTGGTAACGGGCTCGGGATACGCTCCGGACGGGGAGTTTCGGGAGGCGGCAGCGGGCGGGGATGACGCTGCTTCTGGGAGATGCATCGACGACCCGGCATCCGATCCGGATCTTTTGGCCCTTCGCGAACTGCTGCTCGCTGCGGCTCTGTGCAACGATGCCAGGCTGACGCGGGAAGAGGAGGTGGGCGCTGGGGCTGCAACGTCTCGTCGCAGGAGGGTGTGGAGTGTCGTGGGGGACCCCACGGAGGGCGCGCTGCTCTGCATGGCAGAAAAGGGTGGGCTGGGCATCCGGCGCCAGGTTCGCGCTTTCAGTCGAGTGGCTGAGATTCCGTTTGAGCCTGAGCGAAGGATGATGGCAGTGGTCTGCCAGGGCCCCGAGGGGATGTTCACTTTCGTCAAGGGCGCGCCTCAGGTCGTGCTGGAGCTGTGCGAGAGCTACTATGTGGGGCCGGAGAAGATGGAGCGCAATCCGGGACTGGACCGCAAGGTGTTTGCCAGAAACTCGGCGATGGCGCGGCGGTCCATGCGCGTGTTGGCGTTGGCATGCGCCCGCGGCAACCTCATAGAAGAGAGGGTGGACGGGGAGAACCACGCAGATGGGGGCGGCCAGGGCAACGTGACGCTCCACGTCTCGCCCCGCCTAACATTCCTAGGGCTTGTGGGGATGATGGACCCGCCGCGCCCGGAGGCGGCGAGGTCGGTGGAACGGGCCAGACGCGCGGGCATCCGAACCATCATGATCACAGGGGATCACGCGGAGACGGCCAGGGCGGTCGCGATGCAGATCGGGCTGATCGGGATTGGGCCAAAAGAGGCAGGCGCCCCCAACGATGGAGCGCGCCTGGATCGGGCAGATCAGGCAGATCAGGGGGATCGGGTATATCGGGTGGTCACCGGCGAGCAGCTGGATACGGCATCCGATCATGAGGCGGCGCGCATGACCGACACTGCCGTTGTGTTCGCTCGGGTGGCGCCCGCGCATAAGCTGCGGATAGTGCGAGCTCTGCGCGAGCGCGGTCACATTGTGGCCATGACGGGCGATGGAGTGAACGATGCCCCGGCCATCCGCGAGGCGGACATCGGGATCTCTATGGGACTTAAGGGTACCGATGTGGCGCGGGAGGCCTCCAGCATGGTGCTGGGCGACGATGACTACGCCACCATCATAGCCGCCATAGAAGAGGGGCGGTCGATCTACGACAACATCCGCAAGTTCATCAGGTATCTTCTGGCGAGCAATGTGGGGGAGGTGGCTGCCATGTTGCTCACAGCGGCGGCCGGTCTGCCCCTGCCGCTCACGCCCATCCAGCTTCTATGGATGAACCTCATGACCGATGGGCTGCCGGCAATGGCCCTGGCCGCCGATCCAACCGATCCGGACGCCATGAGCCGTCCGCCGCGCAGCCCCAGCGAGGGCGTATTCGCGCGGGGACTGGGGCTGAAGATTCTGGCGCAGGGGATGTTCATTGGGATCTGCACGATAGCCTGCTACATCCTGGCGGGGCTGGCGCTCGGCCATGACCTGGCCACTGCGCGCACGATGGCCTTCTGCACCTTGGTCATGTCGCAGTTGATCTACGTGTTCCACTGCCGATCCGAAAGATACTCGGCTTCCGAGGTCGGTCTGGCGTCCAACGGGTTTCTGGTGGCGGCTGTGGCCGTGTCCGCAGGGCTTCAGGTGGCTGGAGTGCAGCTTGCGGCGGGCCAAGCCTTCTTGGGAACGCGTCCGTTGTCGCTAATCGATTGGGCCTTAGTGCTGTTTCTTTCGGGGTGGTCGGTGGCGCTCACGGCCATTGCCCGGATGGGAAGACGGGCAATGCGGCGCCGATTTCACGCGTTTCGAGTGAGAAATCCAAAGAAAAGCGGGTGAAAGTGGGTGAACACCCACATCGGATGCAGGAATTTCGCCGCGCAGGTGGAATAAGACGCACCGGAAAGCCGTGTATTTGGGCCAAAGCTCAGCCAAACACTTGATACAGCTGGGATCTGTGTAGTAAAATGAACTGCACGGATAGCGGCGAAGGGTGAATTGCCAGCTCATGTTGGATAGTATGACGGGTTACGGTCGCGCTGTTTATGTGTGCGACGATGGCGTAGTCACAGTTGAAATAAGGTCTGTAAACCACAGATACCTGGACGTATCTTTTCGAATGCCCCGTGAGTTCGCCCAGGTTGAGGAGGCCGCAAGGGCGCTTGTGTCTGAGCGGCTGTCGCGAGGAAGAGTGGATGTATCGGCATCGGTGGAATGGCATAGTTCGCTCAGGCGTACGGTAGTATTCGACACCCACCTCGCGCGCGTTTATGCTGAGGGTCTGGCCAGTCTCGCAGCCGACCTCTCTGTCTCGGGAACCGTAACGGCCGAAGCGCTGGCGCGCTACCCGGATGTCGTCACCCTCCAGGATTCCAGCGCTGACCCCGAAACGCTTTGGGCGATGCTCAGCCCGGCGCTGGGGGAGGCCCTGGGCCAGCTGGTGGCGATGCGGCGGGCAGAGGGACAGAGGCTCGAAAGCGATATTGTGCATAGAGTTAGGAAAATTGAGCAAATACTAGTCGAGATCGCCAGGCACGCCCCCGATTCAGTCGAGGCTTACCGAGTGAGGGTTGCTCGCAGGGTGGCCGAGATGTTGGGCGATGCCCGTGTCGACGAGGCCAGGCTCGCGACTGAGGTAGCTCTGTTCGCTGACAGATGCGATTATACAGAGGAGACGGTTCGTTTCAGGAGCCACATCGAGCAGTTCCGCCGAACGCTGAGCGAGAGGGGAGCTCGCGGCAAGAAGCTCGATTTCATCACTCAGGAGATGAACCGCGAATCCAACACTATCGCATCCAAGGCTCAAGATTCACTTGTTTCGGCCCTTGTGGTTGAGATCAAGTCCGAACTGGAGAAGGTTCGCGAACAGGTGCAGAACGTGGAATGAGCATAGCAAACCTAAGGCGAACAATTCATGGGAGGTGCGCGAATAATGGCATTGCCAGAACTGACACCCGAACAGAAGCGCGAGGCGCTGAAGAAGGCCCAGGAAGTTAGGAGCAAGAGAGCGAAGGTCAGGGCGGATCTTAAGGCTGGGGAGATGACGCTGGAGGACGTCCTGAGCCGGGCGGAGGACGAGGTCATCGGCAAGATGCGCGTTGCATACCTGCTGGAGTCGCTGCCGAGGATCGGCAAGGTGCGCTCCCGCCAGATTATGGAGGAGATCGGCATCGACGAGAGCCGCAGGGTCCAGGGGCTTGGCGTTCGCCAGAAGGAAGCTCTTCTGAAGAAGCTGGGTAAGTAGGGGGCCACAACGTGGGCATCAAGCTCGTCAGCATAGGCTTCGGCAATATTGTCGCAGCCAACAGGCTTGTGGCCATAGTCAGCCCTGAATCGGCGCCAATAAGGCGAATAATCCGGGAGGGCCGCGAGCGCGGCATGCTGATCGATGTGACGTTCGGTCGGCGGACGCGTGCGGTCATGATCGCGGATAGCGGTCACGTGATCTTGACGGCGGTGCAACCGGAGACGGTTGCGCAGCGGGTCCGGCTCGCGCAGGCCCAGGATCCCGAAGCTGACGAGCGCAGCTGAGCCTATGCCCCCGGCGTGTATCGAAACCCAGGAAACGATGGGGTTGTGAAATGTCACGCGAGCATGTCGAGTTCCCGAGAACCCGAGGCAATTTGGTAGTGATCTCTGGTCCTTCAGGATCCGGGAAGAATTCGGTGCTTGCCAAGGTAAGGCAGAGCGTCCCCGATTTAACCTATTCAGTCTCGGCCACCACACGGGCGCCGAGACACGGCGAGATGGATGGGGTACACTACTTCTTCGTCAAGCATGATGAGTTCATAGCGAGGATGGAGGCGGGCGACTTTCTCGAGACCGCGGAGTTCTGCGGAAACTATTACGGCACTTTGCGGTCGTTGGTGGAAAAGAGACTGGACGCCGGCGAAGACGTGATCATGGACATTGAGATACGCGGGGCCGACCAGGTCCGCGAGGCCATGCCCGAAGCCGTCTTCATTTTCCTTGCGCCGCCGTCTTACGCTGAGCTTGAGGCGAGGATCAAGAGGCGGGGATCGGAATCTCCGGAGGCGGTCCGGCGCCGTCTCGCTAAAGCGGTGGAGGAAATACCCGCTGTATTTAGGTATGACTATGTAGTGATGAACAGCGATCTCGATCATGCCGCTGACCAGATCAGGTCCATAATCCTCGCAGAGCGTTCTCGGGTGTCTAGGTGCGACTGCGCAGCGTTTGTGCGCAGGTTTGCGCCGGAGGTATTTGACTAGCTAGAGCCAGAACCGGGCCTCCCTGACGCCGCGCGCGGGCGCCGGCGGATGAAGGGGGCTTTGCAAGGTACCGCTGGGTAGCGTCTCAATGGATGCATAGCGAATGGAGGCTACTTTATTGATACGACCCTCTCTGGAGGAACTACTCCCCAAATCCGATAGCAGATATACCTTGGTGGTTATGGCCGCGAAAAGGGCGCGGTCTATTATGAACGTCCAGCAGAAGCGAGGGGGCAATCTTGCCGAGAAGCCGGTCACGCTGGCCTTGCGCGAGATTGCCGATGGGCGGATCCAGTTCTACCGACCCGCTCCGGGCGAGGCGGAGGAGATCGCGGAAGATGCTCCTATCGACCGCTGGGGCGATGATGCTGTCGCCGATCTCTTTACCCAGCTTGGCGGCGACTCCGGCGGCAGGTAAGGAACGGTGGGCCGTACTTGCGTGCTTGGGGTGACCGGCGGCATAGCGGCCGCCAAGTCCGCGCTGGCCGCGAGCATGCTGGTCAAGCGCGGACTTGATGTGCACGTGGTCATGACCGAGTCTGCGTGCAAGTTTGTGACGCCCCTCACCTTTCGGACGCTGACCGCCAACCCAGTCACCGTTGGCATGTTCGAGGAGCCGGGCCAGTGGAGTGTTAAGCACGTATCCTTGGCCCAGCGGGCCGATGTGTTCGTCATAGCTCCCGCCACCGCGAACTTCATCGGCAAGACGGCCGCCGGAATAGCGGACGACATGCTGACCACCACGGTGATGGCAACGCGCGCGCCTGTGGTGATCGCACCCGCCATGAACACCGCCATGTACGAAAACCGCATTGTCCAGCGGAACATCGCATCCCTTAAGGCCTTGGGCTATCTGTTCGTGGGTCCCGAATCCGGCCGCCTCGCCTGCGGCGATGAGGGCCCGGGGCGGATGGCCGAGCCTGTGCGGATAGCCGATTTCGCCATGCACGTTCTGCACGGCGCCGGGCGCCCGTCCCTTGCGGGCAGGCGCGTACTGGTCAACGCCGGGCCCACCCGCGAGCCCATCGATCCGGTGCGCTACATCACCAACAGATCGTCCGGGAAGATGGGATACGCTATTGCCGGGGCCGCCGCGGCCCGAGGCGCCCAAGTCACGCTGGTCGCGGGGCCGACGAATCTGCCATGCCCGGAAGGGTGCATTCTCGTGCCGGTGGAGACGGCGGATGAGATGTACGAGGCCTGTGTTGCGGGTGCGCCCGATTCCGACCTCATAATCGCGGCCGCGGCAGTCGCCGATTACCGTCCGGCCGGCTACAGTGAGAGCAAGATCAAGAAGACCGAGGACGACATGTGTATCCGGCTGGCCCGCACCCGCGACATCCTCGCCGAGCTCGGCAGGGCCAAAGCAACGCGCGTTATCGTGGGTTTTGCGGCCGAGACGGATGACCTCCTCGCCAACGCCCAGGCCAAGCTGGCTGCGAAGAATCTCGATATGATAGCGGCCAACGTGGTGGGCGGCGAACGTTCCCCCTTCGGATCGGACGAGAACCGTGTTGCCCTGCTTCGGCCAGGCCTTGAGCCTGAAGCGCTTCCCGCCATGTCCAAACTTGCATTGGCCCACGAGATACTCGACAGGGCCGTTTCGATTCTCCCGAATACCCGCGCATAATACGCGAACTCCAAGCTATTCCGACGATTCATGCATCTTTGTCGGAAGGATTCTCGATGGGATTGTAGAACAACCATTCTAGCGCGGCGGACTGCGGACGCCGCGGCGCAGAAGCGTGGGGGGTTGCTTGTATTGGCGCGCCTTGGCCACAAACGGCTCGGAGATAGCTTGATCGAATCCGGAATCATAACCCAGGAGCAGCTGACTGACGCTCTGGCAATGCAGCGGCGCACGGGTGATCGGCTCGGGCGAACCCTGGTCAAGCTGGGCTATGCCACCGATGCTGCTATTGCCGCGGCTATCGAGCGGCAGTTTGGTCTGCCCCGTATCAGCTTGCCTGAATACGTGGTATCCAGCGATGTTATCGCCTTGGTGCCCGAGGCCATGGCCAGAAGATACAAGGTTCTTCCTGTGGAGATCATCGGCGACAAGCTAAGGCTGGCCATGGCCGACCCTCTGAATGTGTTCGCCCTCGATGATGTGAAGATCGCCGCCGGCCTCGATGTGGAACCGGTGGTAGCGGCGGAGGACGAGATAGAGCGGGCCCTCGACCAGTATTACGGGTCCGGCGAGGATATAGAACAGGTCGTGCGCGACCTGGAGGAGTTCTCCGACGAAGCCATACAGTTTTCCGAGGAAGAAGAGGAAATCGGCATCGACCGCCTACGGGAGCTGGTGGACGAGGCGCCCGTGGTCAGGCTGGTCAACATGATCGTGTCGCAAGCCGTTCGCGACCGCGCCTCCGACATCCACGTGGAGCCGCAGGCCGCATCGGTCAAGGTACGATACCGCATCGATGGCATGCTGCGCGAGGCGATGAGGATCCCGAGGGGCAGTCACGCCGCCATAGCATCGAGGTTCAAGATAATGGCCAATATGGATATCGCCGAGCGGCGCGTGCCGCAGGATGGTCGTGTGCAGCTGAAGGTGGAGGGGCAGGAGGTCGACTTGCGCGTGTCCACGCTGCCCACCATACACGGCGAAAAAGTGGTCTGCCGTGTGCTGTTTCGACGGGGCGCCCAGGTCAAGCTGGAGCAACTTGGGTTCCTTTCGGGCAACCTAGAGCTGTGGAACAGGGCATTGGCCCGCCCCCACGGCATAATCCTTGTGACCGGCCCCACCGGCAGCGGCAAGACGCAGACATTGTACGCGTCCCTCAATCAGCTGAACTCTGTGGAGAAGAACATCATCACAGTGGAGGACCCGGTCGAGTTCAGGCTGGACGGGATCAACCAGGTGCAGACGAATGTCAAGGCCGGGCTGACGTTTGCTTCCGGTCTTCGATCCATGCTGCGGCAGGACCCCGACATCATCATGGTAGGCGAGATCCGCGACCACGAGACGGCCGAGATCGCCGTAAACGCCGCTCTCACCGGCCACCTGGTCCTGTCGACCCTGCATACCAACGATGCGCCCGGCGCCACTGTGCGCCTGGTCGACATGGGCGTGGAGCCGTTCCTTGCGGCGTCCTCCCTCATATGCGTCCTCTCCCAGCGCCTGGTGCGCCGGGTGTGCAAGAAGTGCGCTGAGGAGTACGTGCCCGATGATGAATCGTGGGGATGGTGGCTGCGTACCACGGCTAAGTTGGCCGATGAGCCCGCCCTGGGCCTGCCGCGGAAGCTGGT
>CAYYHF010000071.1:0-10927 GCA_964471415.1 uncultured Clostridia bacterium
ACGATTCCGAACTTGCCCAGATGATCACGGTCGACCGTGAGGAAATCAAGGAACGGTTCCTGCGCGGTGAAATAGACGTCTTGGTCTGCACAGACGCAGCCGCCGAAGGCGTGAACCTTCAGGTGGCCGATCTTCTGATCAACTTCGATATGGGTTGGAACCCGATGAAGCTAGAGCAGAGGATCGGCCGGATCGATCGGATCGGGCAGAAACACCCTGTGGTGTACGTGCTCAACCTGTTCTACGTAGGCACCGCTGAAGAGATCGTGTATGGGCGGTTGCTGTCGCGTCTGGCCAGCGCAGGCCTCGTCGTCGGTCGGCAGCAGATCAGTCTGCTCCCCGTTAAGGAAAAGGAATTCGCCGATCTGGCCGAAGGCGAGCTTGCTGAGAACGAACTATACGAGCTGTGTCGCAAAAGGATTGCCGAAGAGAAAGAGCAGCGGGCAAGGCTAGAGATGCCTCCGCGTGAGCTGTACGAGCTGTATGAGCGCATGGGCAGGGTCACCGGCGATAGGATCCCAGTCAAGCTCGAGCACGTGTGGCAGGCGCTACAATCCTCGACGTACTTAAAGCAGCTCGGATTCGGTACAGTGAAGGCTGATCGTGGGGAGTATCTCACCATCGGTCACGTGCCGGGCATTCCCCGCGGCGCGAGGCTTACCACGTCCAGAGAGTTGTATGAAGAGGGGCTCGCCGATGGAGGCCCCAGGCTGCATTTCGCTTCCTACGGAGACGAGCCCTTTGATATGCTCATGGATCACATGGCGCAGTTTGAACTGCCCGACTGTATACGCAGGATTTCCGTGGTTCCCGCCGGAACAGGCGGCGTGGAGGTTGTCGGATATGTAGTGAACTGCCGGGATGCTGCCGGCGTGGTCAGTACCAGGCTCATAACTTCGTGGCGGCAGCTACAAGATATCGAGATCGACACAAGATCCGCTGTGACTGACCAGGCTGAAGAGGCATGCAGGCGCCAGCTGCAGAAGATCGCGAATGAGGAGTATGAGTTGTGTCGCAGCGCCCAGTCGATAACCGCTGCGAACCGCAGCGCCGCGGAAGCCAACTTGACGCTCAATCGCGTTCTGATCGAAGCTTATCTGCGCGAAAGAAGAACCACCGATGGGCAGACCCAGTTCTGGCAGGTAGACGCCGAGCTTGAACAGCGGCTGACGACTCTTGAGAAAATGCACCTGTCGGGCGTGTCGCGGAGCAGGCTCAAGGACATTAGTCGATACCTGATGTTCGATCCTGGGCCCCTCGACGTATCTGATCGCAATCCTATGGCAGTCCCGGCCGTGCACCTGTGGGCGGCGCGAGACACCGCGAGACGCGCCGCGAACGCCCTGAAACGGGCCAAGAGCGAGATAACGGTTGACTCGGTATTGGCGAGCTTGAGGCAGAGAAGGTAGCGTGCGCGTGGTGCGACCAGAATCCACTCGTGCGCACCTAACTGGAGATCCTCTGAAGGCGACAGATCGTTTGTGATCACTGCGGGCTGCACAGGACGAACAAGGCCTGACCCAACAGGAACAGCAAGGGTGCTGGGCGTGGTTACGCTGGCGAATCGAAGTATCTCGACGCCGACAGCCGGGGTCATCGTTTCTATTGCTGGCGAGTCGGCTGTCACCGATGCCCAAGGAGCCTTTGAGATCACTGCGATCGCGCCTGGGAGGCATCTGGTGGACGTCCGCATGCCATCGACCACAGCTGGTGGATCAGACGGGTCTGTCGAGACGAACTCTGCCTCATCGCCTCGAGTGTGGTCGGGCATTGTGGACGTAGCGTCTACTGGCGAGACTATCCTGCCGATCTCCATAACGCCGCTGGCTGAACTCTTGAGGATAGGCAGGACAAGAGGAGGGAGCGCCTGGCAGATCGCCTTCTACGCCAGCCCGCCCGCGGGCAAGGCTATAGTCGAAGGATCGTTCGTCATGACGCCAAATCGAATCAAACGCGATATGTCTCCTCATTTCCTTCCGCAGTGGCATTGCTGGTGGAATGTCAGCGGGCCTGAAGAGGGGACCTATGTCGAGACCGTCAAGCTGAATGATGGAAGCACAGAGATTGCCGAAATCTACATGGCACGTGAGATGTTCACCGATATCATCCTTCCCGAACAAGTAGCTCCTGAGAACGATGCGATGCTGGACACTACAACGCCATACCTTGAGTATTGGGTGCCGGTTGATTCAGAGGCCGTGCATGTACGGATCAGAGAGATAGGCGCAACAGAAGACGTATGGATACGGGACTGTCCCAGTACAGGGATTACGGTTCCCGAGGGCATGTTGGAGGCGGGCAAGCAGTACATGTGGAGAGTCCACATCGTCAACAAGCCTGCTGTGCTCCCATGGATGGAGGCGCTTACTGCACCGCGGTATTTCATGATCGAATCTGACTGATCAGGAGAAGTGGGAGCACTAGCGTACGAGATCGCATGATCATGGGGCCTCGGACATGCAGCTAGGCCCGATGCAGAGCCGGGTTGGGGCACGTTCTGCGGATAGTACTGAGGTTCGCGTTCTTGCCCTGGCAACGGGCAAGGATTTTGCTTGGAGGCGAAGACCATGTTGTCAGATTCCAGACACCAGTATTGGCCCATCGTATCTTTCTTAGCCATCGTTCTTCTTGCATCATTGACCGGATGTTTCAGCGGTACAGCGCCGATCCAAACCTATGCGGTATCTGGCCGCGTCACCCACGCGGACAACCCGCAACTGGGAATTCCAGACGTGCAACTGGCCTTCAGCGGCGGTTTTGGGGTGACCGCCACTGGGCCCGATGGAACATGGGGCAAGACCGGTCTATCGGGCGGTGTTACAGTAACTCCCCAGCTGAGCGGATGGGCCTTCTCGCCACCAAGTTCAGTGGTTAAGGCACCCACCACAGACGTGGATTTCGCGGGGAGACCGGTCACTCCGATCGAGGTACGCGATGTGCCCTACATTCCGAAAGCGATTGCAGGTGGGGACGTTTCGCCTCTTCAGGGGCTCTCGTATAGCGATCAATGGGGAGCATGGGAGGTCATTCCGCAGATCTCTACCAACTACAACAACTGGGTTAGGAACCTGAATGAGCGGGTTCTTCCGGGGTTAGCTCAGTTGACCCCTGATGCACAGTACTTTTCGCTTGATGGTGAGCAGTACCACATCAATTTCCGAGACATCGATGACCCGCTGTACAACATCAAAATCTCCCTGACTTACGATAACGGCGATATCAGGGCCGTATACATGAAAAAAGCTGATGGCAGCAGATACACCTACATTGTCAAGCGCAAGGACTTCCTCATGGAGCCGGAAATCCGCCAGCTCGTATTCGAGGATCTTGGCTATATCGTTCATGCGCAAGCACTGTACTATCGGCGGCTAGCCGGTGACATGAACGATATCGTGGAGATCTGGGAAGACTCCGGTACCAAGAGGATCAAGTGTTTTCGCGTATACGACCTATCCAAGCCAGAACGATTCCGTATGGCTTCCGCATTTGCAGCTGATCTTCTAAGCGCGAATAACAAGACGACCGGTCGCATGTTCCACGGTTCAAGGGATTCGGGCCTAGATGTACACGAGATTCCAGAAAGTCCTGCTATCTTCAACGACGATGAGCTTCTAGTAACGGAAGGCCTTGAGAGTCCACCAGAAGGATATCCGTCCTTCGATGAAGTGCTGGCCGTCTACTACAGCGGCATTACTCTAGAGACTGTGGCTGGCGCCAATATCGACCCAGATACCCTGGAGAGCAATCTCTAGGCCCTGAGTGCCCAACCTGGAGAAAACCACTTGTCAGACCCCCAAAGAGGCGCGCCCCGGGGCGAGTGTGTTCCGGGGTGCCTGTTCTGCCATACCCCCGTAATCTCTGTTTGACCCGACAGCGAATAGGCACACGCGCCGAATGAAAAGCCCGATAGCTCGGGGGGAGCACAAATCGAGCCGGAAAATCGAAAAACGAGTAGGCACACATACTGACGGACAATGCCTGTCTGGGAGAAACTCGGCATACGGGCGGCAGTTGGCGAATGGCTCCGCGAGAGGCAGTTCGAGGCGCCGGTAGAAAGGGCGATCTTCGCCATGACGGCGAACCGCGCCCTTGCTCCTTCGAGCAAGCTGGCGATGGTGGAGGATTGAGTCGAGAACGGTGTTTGCATCGATGGCCTAGAGCAGGTCCAGGTTCACCAGCTCTACCCCGCCATGGACTTTCTGATCGAGAACAACGAGCACATTGTGGACCTCGTCTATTTCGATACCACATCGACTTACTTCGAAGTCGAGCCCGGTTTTGGCGAAGAAGAGGAGTTACGTAGGGCTGGGCACTCCAAGGACCACCGACCGGACCTGCTGCAGATCGTGATCGGATTGGCTGTTACCCGCGATGGGATACCGGTCAGGTGTTGGATCTGGCCTGGGAACACGGTCGATATGGAAGTCATCGCCGATGTGAAGAGGGATCTGATCGGCTGGAAGCTGGGCCGGGTGATCACAGTCGTGGGCGATGCAGAGGCGCGGGCACGATACGTGCTGGCGAGGAATCCCCTGGACGCGAAGAACTTCCCCCGCATCGATCAGGCCAAGGTGAAGAAGGAAGCGCGGCTTGACGGCAAGTATCTTCTGAGAACCTCGGACGATGCTCTGTCTCCCGAAGACGTGGCCTTGGGCTAGAAGCAACTCCTCGAGGTCGAAGACGCCTTCCGCGCTCTTAAGTCCACGCTTGATCTGCGGCCGATGTACCGCCGGGCCTCCGACCGGATACGGGCCCATGTTCTCCTCTGCTGGCTGGCGCTTCTCCTGGTGCGCGTAGCTGAAAACAACCGCTGAATCGGCCGTTTTCAAATGCCGATCTATCTGCTGCTACGCGTGCTGTTTGCCTAAGCGGTGTCGAAGACGGAGTGTAGTCACAACGCATTCTGCTCGACACATCCTATCATCATAAGTGCAGGTAGATGGCGCGCCTGGCAGGAATCGAACCTGCGACCCACGGATTAGAAGTCCGTTGCTCTATCCCCTGAGCTACAGGCGCGCGATTGGAAGGTGTCTTTGCAAGGAGTATTATAGCATCACCAAAAAGCCGCGTCAAAAGCTATCGCGCGCCTGTTATGCGCCTCAGGCGGTGCAGAGCCGCTGCCTCGGCTCTGCGCGTCCCTTTCGTTTGGATCGTCGACCGCCAACTGCGACAGTGGCCACGAGAGTCGCAGACGGCACCTCGCCCTGTCTTAGCGCACCCACACCCTCGCGCTCATGGGCCCGAGCTCCGTAGAGCGCCCGGACGGACGGGGTCGACTCGGCTCGGAATCGGCCTTGGCGGAGCCGGGCTTGGATTTCTGCCCTGCGTCCAACGCGACATCATCGCCTTCCACACTGAACACGGTCCTCATCGGGCGGTCCGCTCGGCGCGCCAGCGCGTCTGTGCGCCGCATCCGCTCGGCCAGTAGATCGAGGTCCAGCGGCATTGGCTGGTCAGTGTTGTTGATGGCCACGATCATGCACGAACCTCCCGCTCCCCGTGCGTTCCACCTGGCGTAGACTAGCGGTCCGTCTGCTCGGTCGGCCATGAGGACGGCGAACTCGCCGCGGCGGAGGGCGCTGTATCGCCTGCGCAGGCGGGCCAGATCGGCATAATGCCCCATGAGCTGGGTGTTCCAGTCCTTCTTGTCCCAGGGCATGCACTGCCGGCAGTCCGGGTCGTTGTCTCCCTCCATCCCGATCTCGTCCCCATAGTAGATGTAGGGAGCGCCGGTGTAGGTGAACTGGAACGTTGAAGCCAGAAGCTCTCGCCTCACATCCCCGCCGCACAGGGTGAGCAACCTCGGGCGGTCGTGCGAGCCCAGCAGGTTCCACATGGCGTACTGCACTTGTCGCCTGTAGCGCATGTGCAGGGCCATCAGCCGCTCGGCGAACGTCTCCGTCCCGATGGTTCGCTCCGCGAAGTAATGCAGGCACAGCTCTCGCCAGGGGTAGTTCATGACCGAGTCCATCTGGTCGCCCCTGAGAAACGGCGTTGCATCGTGGAGTATCTCCCCAACGAGCAAGGCATTGGGCTTGATGGCGCGTATTCGCGTCCGGAACTCGCGCCAGAGCGCGGGGTCCACATCGTCAGCCACGTCCAGGCGCCAGCCGTCTATATCCAGCGTGCGCGTCCAGTGCTCTGCCGCGCCGATCAGGTATTCGCGGACCTCGGGATTGTCGGTGCGCAGCTTGGGCATATCCGGCACGTCCAGGGCGAAAGTCTCATAATTCGGCTTGGGTTTGGCGCGCACTGGCAGTTCGTGGATGTTGAACCAGTCCAGGTAGGGCGAGTCGGCGCCGCGTGCGATGACATCCTGGAATGGCGCGAAATGGTAACCGCAGTGGTTGAGCACTGCGTCCAGCACCACGCGGACGCCTTTCGCATGACAGGCATCCACCATTGCGCGCGCGGTGTCCTCATCGCCCAAATGCGGGTCCAGCTTGCGATAGTCAGTGGTATCGTACTTGTGGTTCGATGGCGCCAGGAATATGGGGGTCAGGTATATGCACGATACACCCAGACGCGCCACGTAATCGATTCGGTCTGCGATTCCTGCCAGGTCGCCGCCGGAGAAAGAACGCGATGTGGGGCGGGCGCCCCACGGCTTAACACCGGGCGGATCGTTGGACTCATCGCCGTTGGCGAATCTGTCTACAAAAATCTGGTACACAACAGCGTCTTCGGCCCAGGCAGGCGGATCGTCCGCGCCGCCGCGACGCCAGGTGTAGGGGTAGTGGAAACACCAGGCCCACGGGTTGTGAGTCTCGGGCGTGGGCGCCTCATGCGATAGTCCTCCTTCTCCGTAGTAGGTCACGGACTGTCCATCGCTTAAGGCGAAGTGGTACATGAACCGCCCGTATTTCAGTCTCATCCGCCCGGTCCAGTAGTCGAACAGGGAGTCGCTGCCGACCAGATGAAGATCGGTCTGTTTTGGCTGCCCTCCGATGGCGTATCTGTCCACGTACAGAAGACTAACGGATTTCAGATCTCCTTTGGCTGCCCGCAGAACGACTTCGACTTCGTCTTCGGCTATCGGGTATGCCATAGGGTCATATGGTAAATGCAGAAGGGCGTGTTTTAGCAAGGCTATACGGTCACTCCTTTGTTACTCCTTTACGGCTCCGCGGGTGAGCCCCGACACTAGCTGGTTTTGGAGGAATGCGAACAGGACAAGAATGGGAACCGCTCCGATCAGCGCTGCGGCCGAGAAGACACCCCACCTCTTGGCGTACTGGTCGCCGATGAAGGTCTGTAGGCCTACTGCCATGGTGAGCTTGTCGTTGGACGAAAGCAGTACTCGCGCCAGGACGTATTCGGAGTAGGTGCCCATGAACTGCAGGAAGAAGATGACCACCAGAATCGGGCGCGCCAGGGGCAGGATCACCTTGTAGAAGGTCTGAAACGGCGTGGCGCCGTCCACGATGGCCGCTTCCTCCAAAGAACTGGGGATTGTGTCGAAATAGCCCTTCATCAGCCACACGTTCACGCCCATGGCGCCGCCCAAATAGACCAGTATCAGCCCGCCGTGGGTATTCAGACCCAGCCAGGGCAGGATCTCGCCCAGATTGAGCAAGAGCAGGTATATGGCGACCATGGCCAGCATCTGGGGGAACATCTGTATGAGCAGTATCGAGAAGAGCCCCGTGCGGCGACCGTGGAACCTAAAGCGCGAGAAGGAGTAGGCGGCCAGCGCGGTGATGGAAACAACCAGAACTGCGGTGATTGCCGACACTTTCACCGTGTTCAGCATCCACTGGACGAACGGGTGCTGCGGATCGGCGAACAGTCGCCTGTAGTTTGCCAGCGACACCTCTTTCGGAATGAGACGCTGTCCGATTATGGTGTTGGCCGGGTTGAGCGATGCCGACACAACCCAGAGCACGGGCATCAAGGCGAAGATGATGCACAGCCATATCACGATGTGCCGCCACAGATAGGCCGGCTCGAGAAAGCCCCTAAACATTTTCGCGCACCTCCTCGAGAGCTCCCGTGAACCGGAAGTTTGCCCAGCTCAACGTGGCTATAATCAGGAAGATCAGGATGGTTACCGCGGAGGCTAGCCCGTAATCGGTGCCTCCGGCGCTTTCGAACGCCAGACGGTAAGTGTAGCTGATCAAGATATCGGTGGCGCCCGCGGGCGTCTGTGCCCCGGCAATAGCCGGACGCCCCTTGGTCACCAGATACACCACGCTGAAGTTGTTGAAATTGAAAGCAAAACTTGATACGAGCAAGGGCGCCACGCTCACCAAAAGCAGCGGCAAGGTGATGTGCCCGAATTGCTGCCAGCCTGTGGCTCCGTCCACCCGCGCCGCCTCATACAGTTCGCTCGGGATGCTCTGCAGCGATCCAAGGTTTATGAGCATCATGTAAGGGAATCCCAACCACAGGTTGACCAGGACCAGCGCTGTCTTGGCCCAGAAGGGCTCCTGAAGCCATGGCACACGCACGCCGATGATGGCTTCGATTACGTTGTTGATCAGTCCCACCTCGGTATTGAGCAGTCCGCGCCACACAAGCGCCGATATGACGGCGGGCACTGCGTAGGGGACTATCAGGAGCACGCGGTAAAGCCCCTTGAATCTGAGCTTCTCATCATTGAGCAGCACGGCCAGGAGAAGTCCGAGCACGAATGTGGTCAAGACTGACAGGAAGGCCCATTCGAACGTCCACACGAACACCCTCACGAAAGGGCCCGACACCTGCGGGCTGCGCACCAACTTGCTGAAGTTGCTCCAGCCCACGGGGGCGCGATAGCCCACGTCGAGGCTTTGGCCGGAGTCTGCGACGAAGCTTCCGTTGCGGGCCGCGTAAGCGAGGCCGGTATCGGCGTCGATGAGAGCGTCCAGCTCCGCATCGTAACGATACTGCGGCGAGTAGGTGGCGAACCGGTCCACGCTGCGCATCTTGAGAACGTACGGGCCTTGGCGAAACTCCAGCTTCTGAAGATAGTTCATATACTCGAACAGCTCGAACACGCCCAGACGCTCACAGGGGCCTATTCTCTCCGGGATTTGGTCGCCGTCCTCGTCTTCCCAGGGCAATTCGGATTGGGACAGAGGCAGCGCATCATGGCCCAGGCCGATCAGGACCTCGCCAATGCCGTCATCGGAGACCGGAACGGGCGCCGGGGTTGCCGCCTCGACCGGGATCGGGGCCAAGACTACGGCGAACTGACCGTCCTCGCTCCGGTAGATCGCGCATTCATATTCCGGCATGTCCTCCTGCAGCGACAGGCGCTCGCAGTAATGCTCTATCACCTGCGCCTTATTGAGCAGATGACCAGTGCCGTAGTTGGTGAATGCCACAACCGCAGTATACCCGATAGGGTAGACTACCATTGCCGCCATGAACGCCAAGCCGGGCACGAGGTAGCGCCACGGGTATGCCCGCTCCGAGAGGAAGATGTAGTCGATGAGGCCGCAACCTGCGGCGAGCACGACCACCAACCAGTAGACTCCCTCGCTGATAAGCACGAACGCGGACCACACAGCCATGGCGTTCATGAATCCCAGCACCAGCACCTTCAGCAGCAGGCCGGGCAGGGAAATCCGCGAGTGCGCATTCTTGAGCTGGCCCAAGGTAGTTCACCGCCTTTGATCGTGTGGATGGGAGGAAGCGAGGGCGCTCGGGCGCCCTCGCGTGGATCGCTTGACAGCCGGCGCCGACCGGCGTCAGCCAGGATCGATGGGCATCGCTGCATAGACACCCCTATCCGGCATGGGCCGGGACAGACCGGCATCTATCGGCATCAGCTAGCATCGGCCAGCATCCGCCTGCGTTACCCAGGCAGATCCCCAGCCTACTTCTTGCTATCCTTGATCGTGTCCAGGATCTGCTTCACCGCATCGTCCAGAGCGGCCTGCGGGTCGAGCTTCTGATTGAACGTCAGCTCGATCGCGTTGGACCATGCTGTCCACACCGAGCCCATCTCGGGTATGGCCGGCATAGGAGTGCCAACGGCCGCATTGGCCAGCACAGCGGCGACATCGGGATCAGACTCCACCGCCTTGGCCGTGGCCAGATACGCGGGCGGACGCGGATCCTTGGCGAACAGAGCCATCATCGTATCGTGGGTGGCTACGAACTCATTGAGGAACGCTGTGGCCAGCATCTTGTTCTTGCTGAACGAGCTGAGCATGAAGCCCTGTACGCCCACGAACGGGCGCGGCGCTTTGCCATCGATCAGCGGGATCGAGGTGAAACCGTAGGGTACCTTGGCGGCTCGGATTTCCTCCACAGCCCACGGACCGGTGAGGATCATGCCCACCTTGCCATCCTTGAACAGGCCCATCATCGTGGGATAGTCAGTGCTGGCCGGCATGAGCCCGTCCTCGATCAGCTTGTCCAGAAGGCCCAGGCCCCGGACCGCGCCCTTGTTGTTGAGGCCAACGTCCAGCGGGTTCAGCGTTCCGTCCTTGTTCACGCCGAACACATATCCGCCCGCGGCGCTCATGATCGGGAACGTGTGATACGGGTCGGGGACGGGGAGCAGGAAGCCGTACTGCTTCTTGTCCTTGTTGGTCAGCTTCTTGCAGATTGCCACCAGGTCGTCCCAGGTTGCAGGGGGCGTGGGCACAAGCTTCGAGTTGTAGAAGAGCCCCACCGACTCCACGGCGTACGGCAGTCCGTAGAGGTCTTTGCCCCAGGTGAAGGCGTCGATAGCCGTCTTCATGAAGTCCTTCTCCTTGCCATGCAAGTCGATGGGCTCGAGAAGGCCGTTTGCGACGAGCTGCCCAAGCCAGTCATGGGCGCCGACGATGATATCCGGACCCTTGCCGGCCGGACCGGCCACGCCCAGCTGGTCACGGATATCGCCGAAGCCCAGCTCCTGGACTTCCACGGGGATCTTGTATTTCGCAGTGAACTTGGATCCGATTTCGCGGACAATGGTTGCGCGCGTTTCGTCGGCCCAGATGAGGAGCTT
>CAYYHF010000072.1:0-10898 GCA_964471415.1 uncultured Clostridia bacterium
ACCCATATGCTACCATGTGATATGGGGGTTGTCAACCATGAATTGGGACAGTTCCTCGGGGTTGCGGTAACCTGTTGCCCATCTCGCATTGACATGGGGGGGTGGGTTCCATCACAATGGTTATGGGCATATGATTGATATCTGAGGCAGGTGATCCAAGTGTCGTATGTATTCGGCCCGGTGCCTTCAAGGCGGTTGGGGTTGTCGCTGGGTGTGGACGTGGTGCCCCATAAGGTGTGTTCCTTCGACTGCATATACTGTCAACTTGGCAGGACCACGTGCAAGACGCTGCAGCGCCAAGCTTCTGTGGATATCGACGATGTCGTTGCTGAGCTGCGGGGGGTCTTGCCCCAAGTGAAGGCGAACTATGTCACGTTGTCGGGATCGGGCGAACCTACGCTCAGTCTGGATGTGGGCCGACTGATACGGGAGATCAAGAAGCTGACTTCCATACCGATGGCGGTTCTGACCAATGGTTCGCTCTTGAGCTGTCCAGGCTTACAGGAGGAGTTGTGCGGCGCCGATCTGGTGGTGCCTTCGTTGGACGCAGGCAGTCAAGAGGTATTCGAAAGAGTGAACCGCCCATGTGCCCAGTTGCGCATAGATAGTATTATCGATGGGCTTGAGCGCTTCTCGCGCGCCTACCGAGGCAGGATGTGGGTGGAGGTCATGCTGGTCAAGGGCGTCAACGACAGCCAGGAGGAACTGGAGAGAATATCGTCTGCCCTAAAGCGTGTCAAGGCGGAGAAGATCCAGCTCAATACGGTGGAGAGGCCTCCGGTCGAGGCTTGGGCGAATCCGCTGTCGGTGGCCGAGATGGAGAGGATCAGACAGTATTTCGATGATCGGGCGGAGCTGATAGTCTCAGCCGGTTGCGCGGGTATCTCAAGAAAGGGCGCCTCGGTCGATGTTGAGGGTCCAGAGTCTGCGGAGACGAAGGCGCGATGTTGCCGCGTTCTCAGTCTTCTTCGGCGAAGACCGTGTACTATGCTCGATGTGGCGAACGGCCTGGACATGAACGTGAACGAGGTGTCCAAATTCATCGGGGTTCTGATGAGCGAGGGACTGATCGATGCTGTCCGCCGTGAAGACGGGTTGACGTATTTCGGATGTGCGCGCGATTCTGAACGGGAGTTGATAATATGCCAAGACCGCCCAAGCTCAGACGTGTAGAGTTTATGCCGCAGGTGACTGTGTTTAAGCCTGCGGGCGTATCCATGCGCGATTTGGAGGAGGAAGTGCTCACAGTGGAGGAGCTCGAGGCTATTCGCCTGAAGGACCTCGAAGGACTGGAGCAGGAAGAGTGCGCGGCCCGGATGCAGGTGTCTCGGCCCACGTTTCAGAGGGTTCTCTCTTCGGCCAGGGAGAAGGTGGCGCGGGCGCTCGTGGAGGGCAAGGCCATTCGCTTTGAGGGTGGAACGTATCGCTTGGCCATGGGGCAGTTCAGATGCGGGGCGTGCAGCCACGAGTTTCCGGCTCCCTTTGCCGCGGCGCAGGGCGGGTCGGATCCTGCTTGCCCGGTGTGCGGAGAGGAACGGGGAAAGCGGATCGGGAGGGCGGGACACAGATTCGGTCCTGGGCGCGGCGCCGGGTATGGTGGGTATGGCGAGCAGGCTGATTCGGGAGAGCACCCGGGCCAGCCGGGCTGCCCGAGCCCTCGACCTGGGGAAATGGGGAGAAGACGCTGCCGCCGGCGATGGGAAGCGGCTCAGGATGCGGATCGTCGCGATGACCAGGGCGATGGGGGCGAGTAGGAACGGCGTGACGGATGCGCCTTGGACATGAGGCATCTAATGAGTACGTCCGCGCCAAATGCCCCCACATCGCCTGCTTTCGGGGGAAGAACTTTGACGGGATCCTGGGGCCATAGGTTCACGCAATAGTGTTGCCCAAGGGGATGCGCGAGGTCATAATCCGCGAGTCTGCCTCGTGGTTCTCGATTCCTTCTCCGTAGTTATTGACATATGCCCATAACCCTATGTATACTGATAATGAGCGTATGATCATTACACTTGAGGAGGTATGGGATATGCCGAGAGGAGATGGAACGGGCCCGGCAGGTCGTGGGCCCATGACTGGAAGAGCTGCGGGCTATTGTGCCGGGTACGATGCTCCTGGGTTTGCCGATGCTCTTGGAGCGAGAGGCAGGGCAGGAGGAGCAGGTGCAGGCAGAGGAGTCAGAGCCGGAGCCGCAGCGAGAGCTGCGGGCGCGGTGGGAGTGCATCCGGGGGCGGGACCTGGCAGAGGCTATAGGCGGATGTACTACGCTACGGGCCTGCCGGGCTGGATGAGGTGCAAATGCCCGGGATGGGCGGCTTGGAAAGCTGCGCCTGGGACTGTTCGCCTTGGTATGGGACTTGGGGGAGCGCGGTATGAGGACCCTCGCGCCGGCGATGACGCGGCGATGCCGGAGGAACGTGAGCGGGCGATCCTGGCGGATCAGGCGCAATTTCTCAGAGGCGAGCTTGAGATCGTGGAGCGGCGAATTGAGGAGCTCGCGGGCGGGGCGTCCGATGAGAGCTCAGGAGAGGGCCCGAAATCGGGGCCGGATGGAGGGCGGTAAGTAACATGCGTATTGCAATAACTGCTCAGGGCGCGGATCTGGATTCGGCCATGGATCCGCGCTTCGGAAGGTGTCGCAATTTCATCATCGTTGACACTGAGTCCGGCAAGTTCGAGGCGTTTTCCAACGACAGTGTCATGGCGTCCGGAGGCGCGGGCACTCAGAGCGCGCAGCTTTTGGCCAACCAGGGAGTGGACGCGGTGGTCACCGGCAATGTGGGGCCCAACGCGGCGCGCGCGCTGGAGGCGGCGGGCATCAAGGTGTACACCATGTCTGGGGGCACTGTGCGCGATTGCATTCAGGCATACAAGGCAGGTAAGCTCAGCACTGTCTCGGGAGCTACAGTCGGCTCGCATCACGGAACAGGAAGGCGTTAAGGGGAGGCTAAAGATATGAAGATCGCATTGGCAACTGATGGAGCAGTCGTCTCGCCCCATTTCGGTCATTGTTCCGAGTTTACCATAGCAACAGTGGACAGCGGCGAAGTCATAGACACAACGCTTGTCCCTAATCCAGAGCATCAGCCGGGGTTCTTGCCGGAGTATCTGTCAAAAATGGGGGTCTCATGCATTATCGCAGGCGGCATGGGCCCCAGGGCGCAGCAGCTTTTTGAGGCACGGGGCATCAAGACTGTGGTGGGCGCATCGGGGACGATGACGGAGGTCCTCCAGGCCTACCTTGCAGGAACGCTCCAAGTGGGCGAGAGCGCGTGCGACCATGGCGATAGGGTCGAGGAACACGAAGGTCATGGATCGTGTGATCACCGGCATTTTGCTCACCCGGAGCGCCCGGGCGATGGATCGGGCGACCGCGGCCGTTCCTGCGGGCGCGGAAAGTAGGCCATGATTGTCTCGGTTGCCAGCGGAAAGGGAGGCACGGGCAAGACGACTGTGGCGGCAAACTTGGCCCTGGCTTTGGGGGGCGCCATGCCTGTGAGCTTCCTGGACTGCGATGTGGAGGAGCCCAATGCGCATCTGTTCCTCCGTCCGGTATTGGAGACCTCCGAGCAAGTGGCTTTGTCGGTGCCTGTCATAGATGAAAGCAAGTGCACCGGATGCGGAACGTGTGTTGAGGTATGCGCTTTCCACGCCGTCCTGTCAATCGGAGGCCATGTGATCACCTTTCCTGAGCTCTGCCATGGCTGCGGTGGATGCGCGCGGTTCTGCCCGGAAGGGGCGATCTCCGAGATCCCCAAGGAAATCGGAGTGGTGGAGACCGGATGGGCGATGGGGCTGGCAGGACGGATTGCGTTCGCCCAGGGACGGGTGAATGTGGGGGTTGCGTTGGCGCCTCCTGTGGTGAAGGCTGTTCGGAGCCAAGTCGGCCTGGGCCGGGATCGGGATAGGGGCCGGGGGGTCGTCATCATCGACTCGCCGCCCGGGACTTCCTGCCCGGTTGTGGCGTCCGTGAAGGGCAGCGACTACTGCGTGCTTGTGACTGAGCCCACGCCGTTTGGGCTGAACGATCTGGCGCTGGCGGTGGATATGGTGCGCGAAGTGGGTGTCCCGTTCGGGGTGGTGGTCAACCGGGCGGGGCTGGGCGATGACAAAGTGGCCGGCTACTGCGCGCAGGAGGGTATCCCGGTGCTGCTTGAGATTCCGTTCGACAGAAGATACGCGGCGTGCTACGCTCGCGGCGGGCAGCTTGTGCGCGACTTTCCGGAGCTGGGCGATGCTCTGAGGGGTCTGTGGCGGCGGATTTGCGCGGTGGCGGGGACGCCATCGGCGGGGGCGCTCTCGGGGGAGGCGGCGCGATGAAGGAGTTGCTCGTAATCAGCGGCAAGGGCGGCACGGGGAAGACGTCCATCGTAGGAGCTCTTGCGGTCCTGGCAGACAACAAGGTGCTGGCGGACTGTGATGTGGACGCAGCGGACTTGCACCTTCTGCTTGATCCGACGATCAGGGAAGCTCATGAGTTCTGGGCGGGAAAGCAGGCGGTGCTCGACCCGGCTAGGTGCCGCGGGTGCGGCGTATGCGCTGAGGTGTGTCGGTTCGGAGCTGTCTTTACGTCCTCTGAAAGCGGCGACATGTCGGTGTGCGGCGCCGGTCTTCCCAGAATCGATCCAGTCTCCTGCGAGGGCTGTGGGGTGTGCGCTCGCGCGTGTCCTTCGGGCGCGATATCAATGGAGGATGTGATGTCGGGGCATTGGTTCGTGTCTGACACAGCTTACGGGCCCATGGTCCATGCGCGACTGGCGGCGGCCCAGGAGAACTCGGGGAAGCTTGTCACGGAGGTTAGGCGAGAGGCGCAGTCGATCGCCGAAAGGCAGGGGGCGGACTACATCATCACCGATGGACCGCCCGGAATCGGTTGCCCAGTGATATCGTCCATGTCCGGCGCGGATCTTGCCCTTATCGTGTGTGAGCCTACGGTGTCGGGTGTGCATGACATGAAGAGGGTTGTCGAATTGGCGCGCCACTTCGGAGTGAAGGCGGCGGTCTGCATCAACAAGTACGACCTCGATCCGGACAGTGTCGACCAGATCGAGAAGTACTGCCAAAGAGAAGGGGCGGAGGTAGCGGGGAAGATCCCGTTCGATGAAGAGGTGGTCGGCGCCCTGGTGCGGGGGGTGCCTGTGGTGGCGCATGACGGCCGCGCGGAGGGCCAGGCGGCGCGGGCCATGCGCCAGCTTTGGGCGTATGTCGCAGATTGCCTGGAGGATTGAGAGCTACGACTGCCGGCGCTGTGGTTACGCCGGCAGTCTTCCTTTGATCTCTTCAAGCACCTCCAAGAAATGTTCGGCTTCTCGGGCAACATGGTCCGCCAGAAGGGGCGGGATTATGGCGAGAATCTTGCATTCCTGCAGCAACTGGTGGGCGGCGTGCTTGAAGTCCCTTATCCGAGTGGTCTCACGGATTACCTCGTCGGTGAACCGCGATACAACGGCGAACTGGTCCGGGTCGGCCTGTAGCATCGACCGATAGTCCTGTGCCTGGCGGAGCAGGCAGTCGAAGACGTGACTGAGCTCGTCGGCGTCTCGCACGAAACCCCGCTCGGACTGGTCTAGGAGGCTCGCGATGAACTTGGCATGATCGGTCATGATTCGCAGCCAGAATGTCTCCTCACCGAGTGCTACAACGAACGGGCTGTCGAAGGCTAGCGCCTGTGTGTCCAGAATGTGCAGGAACAGCGTGGCCTCGCGTGTTATGTGATCCAGCAATAGCGGGTAGTTGTATCCGCCCAAGCCGCCGACCTGGCATTTCAATGCCAGGGCAATGAGCATTCGCTTGAAGGCGATGAAATTGCTCACGGTAGCGCGGACGCACTGCATGAAAGCGGCGGTCTCGGAGGGGTTCATGACGCGGGTGTTGGCGCTCCGGGCCAGGAAATCCCTGAAGGCCGCCTGGAACTGTGCTGCCTGGGATCGGAGATCTTCGCGCTGCACCGGAAGTCCATTCTCAATGAAGATGGCATGCTCCATCATGATCCTCAGCCAGTAGGAAAGATTCCGCTCGGAGCAGGCGATGGGCATCAGAGTGATCTCACAGACGCTGATCTCTGCGGGCATGGGGACTCCTCCTTTCGCCATGTTCTATTCCAGCAGGGGTGTAGGTGTGACAACATGTGCCCGCGCGCGTATAGTGGAAGGCGCCGTTGCTTTGGCCTTTCGCGCCGCTGCAGTGCGATGAACGGTGGAAAATCTCGATTTCCCAGTTTGACAAGCGCTTCCGGCAGTCCGTAGAATTGAGTTAGGCTCGGTCGGAGTCAGGCTTGATTTTGGGGAGGTGCTTTGGATGCTGGAACGCAGCTATGCAGGCGCGGCTCGCCGGAGGGTGTTGACGGCAGTTCTTTTGGCGGTGTTGACCATGAGTTCTCTTGTGGGCGCATCGGCGGGCGTGCCTGAGGGCGTCTGCACAGACCGTATTGACCGCGGTCGATTCCTGATTTTCATCGGCAACGCTCAGGTCGGCGTGGAGGATTTCGAGCTGACGGCCACGAGCGCCCGCTCGACTCTTGAGATCGTTGCGGGCGGCGGGACTTCGCGCGCCCAGGTAGACATGGCTTTGGCTCCGCAGACGGGGGCTGTGTCGTATCGGCTGGAGGCGCCGGGAGCGGTTCTCACGGTCGCGTTCGAAGCGGGGGTCGCGAACCTCACTGTGGCCGGCACATCGCGCCAGATCGAGGTGGGCGTTCCCCATGTGGTCCTGGAAAACAACGTGTTCAGCCACTATCAGGTGCTCCTGGGCATGTACGATCGCTCGCGCCCAGGCGTGCAGTCCTTCACGGCGCTTGTGCCGGGCGTCATGACGGCGGTGCCGGTGACGGTGGAGTCGCTGGGACCGGCAGGCTCCACTCCCATTCCGCTGACTGGGTACAAGGTGGTGTTGGCCGGCGCAATCGGCGTGTCGGTGCTGACCGATGATGCAGGCCGTGTCATGCAGGTGGCAGTGCCCGGCCAGAATGCCGCCGCTGTGCGCGAGGAGTACCAAAAGGCTGTCGACGATGCAAAGTCGGCTGCATCAACCGTATCGGCTGGGGCGGCAGAGCCGGCCCAGCCGGCCCAGCCGGGCTATGTGGATCAGGACGTGGCTGTGGAAAGCGGCGAGGACGTACAACTTGCGGGGACTCTCAGCCTCCCCGAAGGCGGCTTGGAGCAAGGGGCGCGCTTCCCGGCGGTTCTTCTCATCTCGGGCTCAGGTCCGCAGGACAGGGACGGGAACACGCCTCCGTCTTATATGAGTTTCATCTTCCGCCGGATAGCCGAGCGCTTGGCGGCGGCGGGCATCGCGGTTCTGCGGTATGACGACCGGGGCGCGGGCGCGAGTACGGGCAACTTCGAGTCGGCGGGCCTGTTTGATCTGGCGGGGGATGCCCGGGCGATGGCGGCCTTTCTGAAAGGCCATCCCAGCATCGACCCATCGCGCATCGCCGTGGTGGGTCACTCGGAAGGGGCCTCCATAGCTTCCATGCTGGCCAGCGAGGATCCCGAGATTGCGGCGTGCGTGATTATGGCGGGCGCGTCGATTACCCTGGACGAGCTGATGATAGAGCAGATCGAGTATCAGGCGACCCTCGATGAACTGGACGAAGCCTCGCGTTCGATTGCCGCCGGCCTGCTGCCTACGGTGAAGCAATTCGTGCAGGATGCGCGGGACGGCAAGGAAAGCAGCGCGGCGGCGCCGGGCAATCTGCAGTGGCTGCGCGAACATATGCAGATAGACCCGGTGGGTCAGGTTAGGGCCATTCGGGCGCCGATCCTGATTGTACATGGCGAAAAAGACTTGAAGGTCAAGCCATACCATGCCGAGGTTCTGGCCGAAGCGGCGAGAAGCGCCGGCAATTCCAGTGTCGCTTGGGCGTACCTGCCCAACACGACTCATGAATTCCTGCAATGGCCCTACCGAAATCCCGATTTCGATCCCATGGATCCCATGCGTGTAGTAGACGGCCTACTGGATACGGTTGAGGGCTGGCTTGTCAGGACGCTTGGGGCCGAAATGCCCAGGTAGAAGGATGTGGGCGCCCTAAGCCGCGCCGCGCAGCGCTGCGCCGAACCGGATTGGGTCGGTTTGGGCTGCCACGCGGGGTTGTCTGTATCGGGCCGGGCGCCCCGTCTTGCGTTATAGGCGGCGCTTGCTACAGCTCGCTATTCTGCGCTGGCCATGAGGTCTGCGAGCTCGTCTGAGTCTTTACATGCATAGACCGCTTTGTAATACGCCACTCCTGCCAGGCGCGCACATTCGGCAAGTGTGACTTTGCGTCCGCTGGCCGCCAGCTCTCGCGCGGCGTCGAGTACTTTCTGCCGGGTCTGTTCCTTGGGCACTCTCTCGTACTTGCCCCTGGACGCGCCCGTCCTGCCGGCGCCGACTCCCGCCCGCGCCGTGCCCAGGCCGCCTGGGAGAGCTGAGCTCGCCGGGATCTCGGATGCACTGGCACTGCGCATGGCGGATGTCAGGCTCTCTTGCGCCTCCATACGCTTGAGAAGATCGAGAAGAACTCTATCAGTCCTGCTCGCAAAGGCTGCCAAGTCTCGCTGGACTACTTCCAGGGACGTTGCCAGCGAAGCCAACTGGTCGCCGAGACGTCTTTCGAGTGCCGCCTGATCATGGCTAACGGACGCGGTTCTGGTTCCCGACAGAATGTCTAGCAGATTTGAGAAGGCGGCAAGCGACTTTCTGCCGATGTCGTCGTATGTGCATTCTTCCATAGTCAGAACCTCCTCATACAATGAAGGGATCTCTTCACGGGCGCGTCTGGCCGCCGCTTCCTGAACAATGGCGGCGTAGTAGCGCTGTTTGCCGCGGGAGCACAATTAGATTACACCTCCTGCCACATTATTATTACCAACTACGCCGAACATGTGCGGCGGCGCGAGGCATTTGCAGTAGATCGCGGCGGATCGCAGTCGATTACGGCGGGGGCGGCGGGCGGATTCGGGGAGGAACAACCGGGATGCGACTCGAAGATTAGTTAATGCACATTACCCCACGGGGGCAGGGCGGAGGAATGATGAGTGAAGACGACAGCACGCCCATCGCGCACCAGGCTTAGGGAGCGGGTCGAAGTGATGTTGGCTGCGCTTCCCGTTGCAGTGGCTGTCATGGACAGCGATGGGCTTGTGAGGCATGGATGGAACCCGGCGGCTGAGAGTCTCTTCGGATTCGCCAGGGACGAGGCGATCGGCCGGCCTATTCCTCTCATCGCCGGCGATTGCAGTGTGGATTTCGCCGACCTTCTCCGACGAGCGGCGCTCGGAGAGGTTGTTTCAGGTACCGAGCTGACCTACAGGCGACAGGATGGTTCATTGATCTACGCCAATGTGTCGTTGGCCCGGGTGGCCCGCGCAGGCGGGATCCGGGACGGAACCGGGGATGGAACTCAGGCCAGAACCAAGGGCGGGGCCCGCGGCAGCGCCCGCGCCATAATCGGTCTTTTCGAGGACATCACGCGGCGCAAGCGCGCCGAGGCGGTCTTACGCGAGAGCGAGGAGCGATTCAGGAGCGTGTTCGAAGACGGGCAGCTGGGCATGGCAATCGTGGACCTGGATACCCGGATCGTCCAGGCCAACAGGAGGATGGCCGCGATGTTCGGCTACATGCCGGAGGAGATGGCCCAGGTTGCGATGAGGGACTTGACCCATCCTGACGATGTGGGCGATGTCGGCGCCCGGATGGAGCGGCTTTCTGCGGGCATGATTGACTACTTTGACGCAGAGAATCGCTACGTGCGCAAGGATGGCGCCATCCTCGTGGGAAGGGTCGTGGCTACGCTGATCGGCTCTCACGCCGATGGAGGCCCTCGGCACATCATCGCGATGATGGAGGATGTGACCGCGCGGAGGCAGACTCAAGCGGAGCTGTCGAACACGATGGCCAAGTTGAGGCAGAGCATGGAGCAGATCATCGTGGCGATGGCCCGCATCGTAGAAGTGCGGGATCCTTACACCGCGGGCCATCAAGAGAGAGGGGCCCGGCTGGCCAGGGCCATAGCCCAGACACTGGGACTGCCTGAGGACGAGGTGTCGGGGATTTACTACGCATCGCTGGTACACGACATCGGCAAGATCAGTGTGCCGGGCGAGATTCTGAGCAAACCCGGCCGGCTGGGCGATGCCGAGTTCGCGCTCATCCGGATGCATCCGGAGGCGGGCTACGATATCGTGCGGTCGGTGGATTTCCCGTGGCCGGTGAAAGACATAGTCCTGCAGCATCACGAGCGCATTGACGGCTCAGGCTATCCTGCGGGCCTCGCAGGCGAAGCGATCTCCTACGGCGCCATGATCGTCGCTGTGGCCGATGTGGTCGAGGCGATGTCGTCGCACCGCCCCTACCGCCCGGCTTTGGGACTCGATGCTGCACTGGAGGAGATAAGGAAGAACCGGGGCCGTCTGTACGACCCCGGCGTTGTGGATGCATGCGAAAGCGTTGTGCTGGCGCCGGATTTCGACGCGCTGCTGTCGTCGCCCGCGCCTTCTAGATCTTGAACCTCATGGCCAGGTCCCTGAGGTTGTTTGCCATGGCCGCAAGCGACTGAGATGCGGATGCCATCTCTTCGATGGAGGCGCTCACTTCCTCCGATGAGGCGGAGACCTCCTCCACGGCTGCCGCGTTCTCCTGCGATACTGCGGCAACGTTTTCGATGGCCTTGTGGACCTCAGCGGCGCTGGCCGTTATCTGTTCGGCTGCTGCGGCGTTCTGGTCCGCCACTGCCACTGAATCCACCATGGCGTTCTTGACCTTGTCGGCGGCAGCCGTGACGCTTTGGCCTGCGTTGACCACCGCTTGTACTACCCGGAGGGTCTCGTTGGCGTGCTCGCGTATCTTCTCAAGAGACGCGGTAGATGCCGCGACCATCGGCATACTGTCTTCAACGAGTTTGCCGGATGTTTCGATGG